>NZ_JAFNON010000012.1:0-73160 GCF_026536245.1 Gilliamella sp. B2824
AAAATAACATCAAAAGGTCTGGAGCTGGGGGATTAAACGATATCGAAATTGGAAATGTTATAGCACGCTTAAATTTCCAATATAATAAAGTGCGCATAATGTATATTATGTTAAATTTATTAAATTGTTATTTTATTATTAATATTTCATTTGAATGTTTAAGTTGTTGTTGATTCAAATTATAGACCTTGAGTTTTGATTATGAAATGTTACGTATATCATCTTATTTATTCAAGCTTTT
This sequence comes from Gilliamella sp. B2824, assembly GCF_026536245.1. Classification (NCBI taxonomy): domain Bacteria; kingdom Pseudomonadati; phylum Pseudomonadota; class Gammaproteobacteria; order Orbales; family Orbaceae; genus Gilliamella; species Gilliamella sp. B2824. Next base: position 242 of record NZ_JAFNON010000012.1, read on the forward strand.
GAGTCTATGCTTCTCACCTACCTAGGCTTTTAATTTAAGTTACTTTGAAGCTCATAAAAATTTATGATTTGATCTTATCGAATTTAATCAGGCACTTTTAATCGAATTTATCATTTATTTTGTTCTTTTTTAACATATAAAAAAATAATGGCTAACTGTTATATATTGTTTTATTGTAAAATATGCGATTATTATCAATTATCGAATTGGAATTAATCCTTTTAATAAAATATGCAAAGTAACTATAAGCCATTACGTTCCAAAAGTTATTCAGTCCCTTGTGAATTATGTAGTGTAGGTTCATTATGTATTCCTATGTTAGTCAATAACAAATTGCATACAGTTTTAGATCGTAAATGTTCTTATACCAAAGATCAGATCTTGATAGAAGAAAATACACCTTTCACTAAATTTTATATTATTCATTCAGGTGCTTTAAAAACTTATATCACCACCGCCGATGGTAATGAACATATTAATGGGTTTTACTTGCCAGGTGACATTGTTGGTTTAGATTCTATTTCAACAAAAGTATATAACTATACTATTAAAGCCTTAAATAATGTTGCCGTTTGTGAACTTAATTATGAAGAATTAATGTCACTTATTGAAGTCAATAAAACCGTTAGAGATATGATATTCAAGTTGTTAAGTACGGATATCTATAACTATCAGAAATTACTATTATGCTATTCCCAGAAAAAAGCGGATGAACGATTAGCATTTTTTATCTATTCATTATATAAACGCTACGAAAAACGAGGTCACACCTCTTTGAATATAAAATTATCAATGAGTAGGACTGATATTGCCAATTATTTAGGATTAACAATTGAGACAGTTAGTAGAATTTTGTCTAAGTTTCAAGAGCAAGATATATTATCAGTAAAAGGAAAATATATTTTTATCAAAAATTTAAATGCTTTAATTGTTTTGGGAAAGTAATTTATTTCATGATAAAATATTTTAAAAAGTTCATATTAAGGTTTAACAACTATGATAAGTTTAAAGAAAACTCTTATAGCAGCAACTGTGGCCATTATGCCAATGAGTTCATTTGCTGCACAACAGCTCACTGAAGAGCAAGCTAAAAATTTGCAATCATTCAAACAGATTACTGTTCGTGGTGCATTTTACACTGATAGTGATTATGTAATGGCAATGTCTAAAGCAGCAGATAAAGAAGGAGCAGCTGCTTTTTTTATTACAACAACAAATATTAGTCCTTCAAATGATACTTTGCGTATTGTTTATGCTAAATTATATAAATCAGATGCACCAAAATTAGAAGAGCCCGCTGAAAATCTTCGCAAATTTGAAGGTGTTTATGAATATCCTAAGTCTAAAGCTATTCGATTAGAACCTTTTAATATTGTTAGAATTCGTGGCTATTTTCCTAATGATTACGATGTAAATCAAGCGATTGCAAAAGAAGCCTTAGCTCAAGGTGCATATGCATTTTATATTGATTCGCGATCAGAACTTGGTAGTAATTTGCAAGTTGCTGCATATTTATTTAAAAAAGATGCGCCAGAACGAAAATTACAACCTGAAAATGCTATTCCTTATGATTCAGAAGCTGGGCAACTTGCCTTAGCTCAAGGTGGTGAAGCTGCAATGCAAGTTGAAAAACCAGGCTATTATTCACCATCAGCATTTAACGAAAAATTCTATGCCGAAAAATTCCACAATAAAGTTATTGATAAAACCGCTAAACCAAGCAACACTAGCACAGTGAGTGGTACATCAACAACAGAAGCTGCAACCGCAGATGCAGCAAATGCACCACAACGAGCAAGCCGTTACACTGTCACTTTGCCAGATGGCCGCAAAATTCAAGAACTCAATGATGCAACTGCGGCGAAGATGGTTGCATATGATACCGTGAAGTTTAGAGGATATTATCCAACCGATCAGGAAATCTCGTATCAAGCGGGTAAACGTGCTATTGATGCTGGCGCTAAATATTATCATATTGCTCGCATCGCTCAAGATGCTAACGGACCAAATATCACAGTATTTGTTGATCTTTATCGATAATAACAGTATTGGGCGCTTTGGCGCCCTACTTTTTCAACTCTTCCTACCTTAATTTAAATCGGATTAATCAGCGTTCATATTTAAATTCAACACTATAAAAATTATAATTCCGATTTAACTAATTCAATTTGTTGTTTTATTCGTTTTGATGAAATTGGATATGGTGTACCTAGCTGCTGAGCAAATAGATTAACTCGCAACTCTTCAATCATCCAACGTATATCTTTCACATTATCTTGCAATCTTTGATTTTCAGGCAAAGTAGTTAGCCAACTTTCGTATTGATTTTTAACTTCTTCAACAATGTTCATGGCTTGTCTATCTTTATTTGGATTAACTGTTAATTTTTCGATACGTTTTTCGATTGCTGATAAATAGCGATAGAGATCAGATAATTTTTTATAACCTGTTTTAGATACAAACCCTTTATAAATCAGTCCATCGATTTGTTGTTTTATATCTGATAATGCAAAAACTAAAGACAAGTCAACTCGCCCTTTAAGCTTTTTATTAATACTGAAATGTAAAGTTAAAATTGATTCAACTTGCTTGGCGATATGATAGACATATTCATTCACATTAGCTTTGGTATAATTCAATAATTGCTGGTACTGTTCTTGGTTTTGGACAAATTGATTATTTTTGTCTATCAACTCATCAATTGCACAAGCAATACAATCATCGATTAAACTTAATACAGTGCCAAACGAATTAAAATAAAGACCTAATTTAGATTTATTGGGTAATTTTTCGTGTAAATACTTTATCGGTGAAGGAATATTTAACAACAACAAACGCCTTAATCCCAATTTACTTAATCGTTGTTGTTCTTCGTAACTATCCACTAGATTTATACTTACCGATGTCTGATTATCAACAATTGCGGGATAAGCTTTAATCGTGTAATTTTTTTGTTGTCCCTCATAAATAGTGGGTAGTGTTCCAAAATTCCAATCGATAATATTCTTTTTTTCTATTAAATCAGTTTTTTTAGTATTTATATTCGACAAAGCATGCTGTATTTGTGCTTTAAGTTGTTCTTTAAGCTGAACCAAATCTTTACCTGCGGCTAATTCTTTATTATTGATATCAATAATAGCAAAGGTCATTTTTAAATAATCAGGAATTTGATTTAACTGCCAGTCTTCATTGAGTATTTTTACACCTGTCATTTTTTTAAATTCACTTTGTAAACTTTCAAGTAAAGGAATGTCAGTTGAACTCACCCTACTTAAGAATGCATCAGCATAATTTGGAGCAGGAACCAGACTTTTACGTAGTGATTTGGGTAATGACTTGATTAATGCTATAACTAATTCTTTCCTAAAACCTGGTACTTGCCATTCAAATCCTCTATTTTTAATTTGATTAAGTGCATCGATAGGAATTTCAACTGTGACGCCGTCACGTTTATTGCCAATGTCAAAATGATAACTTAATGGTAATTTGAAGTTGCCTTGTTGCCAAAAGTCAGGAAACTCATTAAGGTTAACTTGTTGAGCACAATGATTAATCAACATATTTTTTTCAAAATTCAGCAAATCCGGATCTGACTTTTGTTTTTGTTTCCACCATGAATCAAAATGCTTGGCCGAAATAACAGACTGATCAATTCTATGATTATAAAAATCAAATAATTCTTGATCATCAATTAAAATATCTTGTCGACGAGACTTATGTTCTAAATCTTCGACTTCTTTAATCAGCTTTTGATTTTGTATAAAAAAACGATAATTTGTCTGCCAATCGCCTTCTACCAGTGCATGCCTAATAAATAAAGTTCGGCTTAAATCAGGATCGATTTTGCTATAGTTTATGACTCTATTAATGACAATTGGCAAACCAAATAATGTTGCCTTTTCATTGGCGATGGCAACCCCTTGTTTTTTTGACCATCTAGGCTCACTATAGCTATACTTAAGCAAATGTTTAGCCAAAGGCTCGATCCATTCAACGTCGATTTTTGCCACTATCCTACCCCACAAACGACTGGTTTCGACAAGTTCGCTTGCAATACACCACTTAGGCTGATTTTTAAATAATGTTGAATTCGGAAATAAAGCAAATTTAATATTGCGAGCACCTATATATTCGTGCTTTTCAAGTTCTTTCATCCCAATATGTGATAGTAAGCCGCTTATTAACGCTAGATGTACGGAACGATAATCAGCAGGTTGACTATTTATTGGAAAAGTTAATTGCTTGATTGTTTGTCTAATTTGAGTATAAACATCTTGCCACTCTCGAATACGAAGATAATTTAAATACTCTTTTTGACATAATCGTCGAAATTGATTTCCTGAAAGTTGGTTTTGTTGTTCTTCAATATAATGCCAGAGATTAATGAAAGAAATAAAATCTGATTGCTTATCGGTGAACCGTCTATGCTTCTCATCGGACGCTTGCTGTTTATCAAAAGGACGCTCTCTCGGATCTTGAATAGATAAAGCTGCAGTTATGATCATAATCTCTTTAGTGCAGCCCGATCGCCTTGCTTCAACCAACATCCTCGCTAATCTTGGATCAATTGGCAGTTGTGCTAATATTTTTCCTATTTCGGTCAAACGATATTGATGATGATGAGCGTTAATTGCACCAAGTTCCTCTAATAATCGAATCCCATCACGAATATATTTAGAGTCCGGTGCTTGAACAAATGGAAAGGCAGCGATATCACCCAATCCTAAGGCGGTCATTTGCAAAATAACAGAGGCCAGATTGGTACGCAAAATTTCTGGTTCGGTAAATTCTGGACGAGATAAAAAATCTTGTTCATCATATAAACGAATACATATCCCATCAGAGGTACGACCACAACGCCCTTTTCGTTGATTAGCCGATGCTTGCGAAATCGGCTCGATCGGTAATCGTTGAACTTTAGTTCTGTAACTATAACGGCTTATTCTCGCCAAACCAGGATCGATGACATATTTAATTCCGGGTAAAGTTAATGATGTTTCTGCCACATTGGTTGAAAGAATAATGCGTCGCTGAGTATGCGATTGGAAAATACGATTTTGTTCAGAAGCAGATAACCTAGCATACAAAGGTAAAATCTCAGTATGACGTAAATCTAGTTTATTTAATGTATCGGCCAGATCACGAATCTCACGTTCACCAGTTAAAAACACTAAAATATCGCCATGACTTTCAGCAGACAGCTCATCAATTGCATCAACGATAGGTTGAAAATCATTACTACTTTCATTGTCATTATCTGAATCACGAATCGCAACTTGTGGGCGATATCTCACCTCAACAGGATAAGTTCTACCTGATACTTCAATAATTGGCGCACAATTAAAATGCTGAGAAAATCGCTCAACATCTATTGTTGCTGATGTAATAATCACTTTTAAATCAGGGCGTTTAGGTAATAATTGTTTCAAATAACCAAGAATAAAATCGATATTTAAACTGCGTTCATGTGCTTCATCAATAATAATGGTGTCATAATTTAATAGTAATTTATCTTGCTGTATTTCGGCCAGTAAAATACCATCAGTCATTAATTTGATTAAAGTGTTATCACTAACATGATCAGAGAATCTCACTTTATAACCGACTAATTGCCCTATTTCAGTGCTTAACTCTTCCGCAATACGATTAGCAACCGAACGAGCAGCTAATCGTCTAGGTTGAGTGTGTCCAATAAAACCTTTTACACCTAAACCAAGTTCTAAACAAATTTTTGGAATTTGTGTGGTTTTACCTGATCCTGTTTCGCCTGCAATAATCACAACTTGATGATTTTTTATAGCTTGATAAATTGCTTGTTTTTTGTCAACAACAGGTAAATGTTGAGGATAACTAATTTGCTTCGGCAAAGATTGCAATTTAGTTTGGTAATGATCAACAGCTTGCAAAATAGCAGCATTAATTTTTAATGAATCAGCTTTGGTACGTGACAGTTTTATTATTTTTTGTTTATCACTTAAAGTCGTTGATTCGAGAAGTTTGAATTGTTGTTGAGATAACATAAAGTGTCAAGTATATTAGTAAACAATTATAATTATGTCATTATAGCAAAATTTACTTATTATTAGGAGTTGGTATGAAAAAAACGATTGGCTATATCTCTTTGCTCACAGCTTTTTTCACTTTATCTGGATGTGGGGAGTCAGGCAAAATTAAAGATACAGATTTAATGCATCATCATTTTGTGTTGATTAAAGCCAATGGTCAAGACGTTGCTTTAGATAAACAAGCCGACTTAGAATTTGGTGAAAAGATGACAATAACAGGAAAAATGTGCAACCAATTTTCTGGTCAGGTTACGTTAAAAAATGATGAAATTAAAGGTGTTGGCGTTGCTATGACAAAAATGCTTTGTAATGATGACCAACTTGATAAATTGGATATTGTGATAGATCAACTGATTAGTAATGGCGCTAAAGTTGAATTGACAAATAATCAACTTATTTTAAAAAATAAAGATAACGAACTTATCTATCAAGTCAAAGAATGGATGTGACACAAACTCCATAGTTTATCTTAAAACACTTGAGGTATTTAATTTTACATAAGGTTTTAAGGTAACTAAGTTGTAAAAAGAGAAGACACATATCACGATAAAAAGCTTTATTTTAACAATAGTTAAGAATATAATGACCACAGTTTTTTAAGGGTCACACTTTGATGAAAATAATCAATTCTTCAAATAATTTATTTAAATTGAGTAACCATATTGCAGTTACTCATTTCCCTTTACCTATCATTCCCATCAATGTACTGACATTGATTTTTTTTTATTTAAAAACAGTTTATTTAAAATTTTAACTTCAACCTTAACAACTAGTAGATAATATTATGAAAAAGACAAAAATCGTTTGCACCATTGGTCCTAAATCTGAATCAAAAGAGATGTTAGCAAAATTATTAAAAGCAGGCATGAATGTTATGCGTTTAAACTTCTCTCATGGTGATTATGAAGAGCATGGTAATCGAATCAAAAATTTACGAGAAGTGATGCAAGAAACAGGTTTAAAAGCCGCTATAATGCTAGATACCAAAGGTCCAGAAATTCGTACCATTAAATTAGAAGGTGGCAATGATGTTTCACTTGTGGCAGGTCAAACTTTTACCTTCACAACTGATGAAACCGTCATTGGTAATGCTGAGCGTGTAGCCGTAACTTATAAAGGCTTTGCACATGACTTAAAACCAGGTAATCGCGTTTTAGTCGATGATGGCTTAATTGCTATGGATGTAAAAGAAATTAAAGGCAACGAAGTTATTTGTACTGTTTTGAACAATGGTGATTTAGGTGAAAACAAAGGTATTAATTTACCAGGCGTTTCTATTAAATTACCTGCTCTAGCAGAAAAAGACAAAAATGACCTTATTTTTGGTTGTGAACAAGGTGTTGACTTTATCGCAGCTTCTTTTATTCGTAAGCGTTCTGATGTAGAAGATATTAGAGCTCACTTAAAAACTCATGGTGGAGAAGATATTAAGATTATTTCTAAAATTGAAAACCAAGAAGGTTTAGACAATTTTGATGAAATTCTGGAAGCTTCTGACGGTATCATGGTTGCACGTGGTGACTTAGGCGTTGAAATCGCGGTTGAAGAAGTTATTTTTGCCCAAAAAATGATGATTAAAAAATGTAATAGAGCATCGAAACCTGTAATTACTGCGACACAAATGCTTGATTCAATGATCAAAAATCCTCGCCCTACTCGTGCTGAAGCGGGTGACGTGGCAAATGCAATCATTGATGGAACTGATGCGGTAATGCTATCTGGTGAAAGTGCTAAAGGTAAATATCCATTAGAAACCGTCAACGTCATGGCAACTATTTGTAAACGTACCGATGGCACGATTCCTGCTTCGTTAGAATTAACTGCTAAAGAAGAAAAATTACGTATTACAGCAGCTGTTTGTTGTGGTGCGGTTGAAATTGCAGAACGTTTAAATGTACCATTGATCGTTGTAGCAACACGTAGTGGTAAATCAGCACGTGAAGTTCGTCATTATTTCCCTAGAGCACGTATTTTAGCACTGTCTTCTAGCCAAAAAACAGTGAACCAATTAGCACTATCAAAAGGTGTTGAGCCAATTTTAATTGATGCAATTAATTCTACTGATGATTTCTACCGATTAGGTAAAGAAATGGCGGTAAAAGTTTGCGGTTTACAACAAGGTGATACGATTGTAATGGTATCAGGTGCATTGGTACCAAGTGGGACAACTAATACAACTTCTGTACATCGTATTTAATCCACTTAAGGGTTATTAACTTAATTATAAAAAGCTAGCTAGATGCTAGCTTTTTTTTTATCTTAAGTTATCCTGTTATCATTAAAATTAATAAATTGTAAGAGATAAAAAATGCCTGAAGAGAAAGTATATACACCTAAAGAACTGAGTTGGTTATCCTTTAATCAACGAGTCTTACAAGAAGCAGCGGATAAAAATAATCCTCTGATTGAAAGAATTCGATTTTTAGGCATATATTCGAGTAATCTTGATGAATTTTATAAAGTACAATTTGCTAATTTAAAAAAATATGTGTTAATTGAACAAGAACAAGCCCAAACCTCATCCAATGCAAAACAACTGTTACGACAAGTTAATCAAAAAGTTATTCAATTAGAACAACAGTTCGATCAGCTCTATAATGAATTATTACTTGAAATGGCAAGAAATCAGATCTTTTTGATCAATGAAAGGCAATTAACCTCGTATCAAGAAAATTGGATAAAAAATTATTATAAACAGAATTTACGCCAGTACATTACGCCAATTTTGTTAGATAGTCATACTGAATTAATTCAGTTTTTAAAGGACGATCATGCTTACTTAGCTGTTGAGATAATTTGTGAAAATAGCATAAGCTATGCATTACTCGAATTACCGACAGACAATGTGTCACGTTTTGTCTTACTTCCGTCTGAAGTTTCAACAAAAAATAAATCAATCATATTTTTAGATAATATTCTGCGTTATTGCTTATCCGAAATTTTTAAAGTATTTTTTGATGCCAAGGAACTTAATGCTTATTCAATCAATATTAATCGTGATGCCGAGTATGAATTGAATACTGAATTAGATAGCTTACTCGAGCTCATGTCACAAGGATTAAAGCAACGTTTAACTGCCCAACCAGTAAGATTTACTTATCAAAAAGACATGCCTAAAGCACTATTTGAATTATTGATAAATAAATTACGATTAACTGAACAAGATGCAATGCCTGGTGGACGTTACCCTAATTTTAAGGATTTAGTCAAATTTCCAGATCTTGGCGTAAAAAATTTGTTGAATAAACGATTGCCAAGTCTTGCCTATAATCGATTTAAAAAGTTCAGAAATGCTTTTGCAGCTATCAAAGACCGCGATGTTCTACTCTACTACCCTTATTATTCATTTGGCCATGTACTTGAAATTATGCGTCAAGCTTCTTTTGATCCAGCTGTAACACATATTCGAATGAATATTTATCGGGTAGCGAAAGATTCTCGTTTTATTCATGCAGCAATTAATGCAGCTAATAACGGTAAGAAAGTCACTGTAGTCGTTGAGTTACAAGCGCGTTTTGATGAAGAAGCAAACATTAAATGGGCTAAAAGATTAATTAGTAGTGGAATTAAAGTTATTTATTCACAACCAAAATTAAAAATTCATGCGAAATTATTTTTAATTGATCGTAAAGAAAATGACGAAATTGTTCGATATGCCCATATTGGCTCTGGTAATTTTAATGAAAGAACGGCTAGAATTTATACTGATTTTTCACTGCTCACCGCCGATCCTGCCATAACAGATGAAGTGAGAAAAGTTTTCAATTTTATTGAAAATCCATTTAAACCCGTCTCTTTCAATTATCTGCTTGTTTCGCCTCAAAACACACGTTTGCGGTTCCATGAATTTATTGAACGAGAAATCAATCATGCAAAATCAGGAAAAAATGCCGCTATTTATCTAAAACTTAATGCAATAACCGATAAAGAAATGATCGATGCACTTTATCGTGCTTCATGTGCAGGAGTCAAAATTAGGATGATCGTACGTGGAACTTGCGTTTTAGTTCCTCAAATTGCAAATCTGAGCGAAAATATCTATGTAACGAGTATTGTGGATCAGTTTTTAGAACATGCTCGGGTTTATATCTTTGAAAATGAGGGTAAAAAAGATACATTTATCTCTTCTGCTGACTGGATGCCAAGAAATCTGGATAATCGCATAGAAGTCGGCGTTAAAATTTTCGATCCTATTTTAAGATCAACTATCCATGATATTTTTAATATTCAATGTAATGATAATGTTAAAGCCCGTGTAATTGATAAAGATAATATGAATAATTATGTACAACGAGGCAATAAGAAAAAAATTAGAGCTCAACATGCAATTTATGATTATTTAAAACAATTAGAAACACATGAATAAGGAATTCAAACAGTGAATAAATTCAATGAATATGCGGTTCTTGACCTAGGATCAAATAGTTTTCATATGGTTATTGCGCGCTGTATTGATGGTGCAACTCAAATTATTTATAAAAATAAAAAAAATATTCATTTAGCAACAGGCTTAAATGATAAAAATGAGCTAAGTGAATCAAGTATCAGTCGTGGTGTGGAATGCCTTGCTTTATTTGCAGAGCGGTTAAATGGTTTTCCTGTTGAAAACGTGAGAATTGTTGCCACACATACGTTACGTATTGCTAAAAATAGACAAAAGTTTTTAACTGCAGCTGCTAAAGTTTTACCCTATCCTGTTGAAATTATCTCAGGCCAAGAAGAAGCGCGTTTGATTTATTTAGGCGCCATGAGTTCTGAATCCACCTCTGAATTTGATACTAAATTTGTTATTGATATTGGCGGAGGATCGACAGAGATCGCTATAGGTAAAGGCAATGATCTTAAACCTTCGATAGTCGCCAGTCGTCCTATGGGATGTGTTACTTACACTAAACAATTTTTTCCAAATAAGATAATTGATAAAGCTTCATTTCAACGAGCAAAACTCGCAGCAACGCAGCAAATTGAAAACATTATAAATACGATAAAAAAACAAAATATTAGTGTCGCTTTTGGTACCTCCGGTACAATTAAAAGTATATATAAAATATTACTCGATATTGGTGTTAGCGACGGAATTATCACACCAAAACGTTTGGACGACTTAGTTAGCTATGTCCTAGAATTTAAATCTTTTCAGGATATCGATTTTCCATCTCTTTCAGATGAACGAAAAAAAGTGTTTGTTAGTGGTTTAGCAATATTTAGCGGTATTTTTGATGCATTAGAATTGCAAGCATTGCACTATTGTCCTTTTGCACTACGTGAAGGTGTTTTATATGAGCTAATTGATGGACCCAATTACCGTGATATTAGAGAAACGACAGCAGAATCATTATCGCAACACTATAATATTGATGAGCGCCATGCAAAACAAATTGTAAAAACGTCCAAACATCTATTTTCGCAATGGAAAAAGCAAGCCTTGATGATTATACCAACCAATGTTGAAGCAATTTTATATTGGGCCGCGCAGTTACACGAAGTGGGATTAAAAATTAATTTCTCTTCAATTCATAAACATTCAAGCTATATACTGCAAAATAGCAATCTGCCAGGATTTAATGAAGAACAACAACTACTTTTATCAACGCTGGTACGTTACCACAGAAAGTCAATTAATATTGATGATTTACCCTATTTTAGCCTTTTTGAATATAAACATATTGTTTCATTGTTACAAATTTTAAGGCTTTCAATTTTAATTAATAATCAACGTAATAATGATCTTAATGTAGAGGCTTTTCGTTTAAAGCTTACAAAAGATAAACTAACCCATATCATCTTAGAAGTTGATCAACAATTTATTGAAAATAATAAGCTTATATTGCTTGATTTAGAACAAGAGCAAAAATATTGGAAATCAGTCAATGATTGGGATTTATCCATTGAAACGTTTTGAAAGATAAACCCTATAACTTACCGCCAGATATGACTGGCGGTCATAATATAACGTGATTAACCTAATCCAATGATCTTCCACCATAAAATACCGATGGTAAAGACAATAATTAAATTTACAACACTACATATAAAGCCCACTTTCCACCATGTTTTTACTGGCACAAAACCTTCAGCAAAGAGTAAAGGATTTCTCGCATTAGCAAATTGTGTAATTGAACCAAAGTAATTAGTACAAATCACAAGAGCAAAAATGGCAATCATTTGTGGTACGCCCAGTGCAATAGCAACTGACAGAAAAACAGGGAATAAAGCTGCAATATGTGCATTTCCACTTGCAAAAAAGTAGTGTAGATAAACATAAGCCACACATAAAATGATTATCACAAATACCCAGCTACTATCACCTAAATGACCTTTTACTGCATTACCAATGGTGTCACCTAACCATTTAGTTACACCAAGTTTATTAACTTGGCCGGCCATCATCAATAATGCAGCAAACCAAATTAAAGTATCCCATGCTGCTTTCTCTCCTTTTATATCATCCCAACTGAGAACACCGGATAAAATCAAAATAGACAAGCCGATAAATGCAGTGGTTGTTGAGTCAATACCAAAATTACTGCCAAAAATCCAAAGGCATAACAATAATATAACAGTGCAGCCCATGATAATTTCTTTTCTTGAAACCGTCCCCATTTTTTTTAGTTCTTCAACAGCCAAAGTCGGCGCTTCTGGCGTTTTTTTCAGTTCAGGGTTAGTTAAAAAATAGATAACTAATGGAATAACAACAAACGAAACTAAACAAGGTACAATCGCTGCTACAAACCATTGCCCCCAGCCTAAAGTGATACCTAGTGACGTTGTCACTAATTTAGCGGCTAACAAATTTCCTGTAAAAGCTGTTAAAAACATAGCAGAAGTGATGTCGTTAACATGGCTAATAGTTAACATCAAAAAAGTACCTATGCGGTTTCTTGATTCATCTTTTGGGTTTGAATTAAAATTAATCGCCAGCGCTTCAGCTATTGGATATATAACGCCTCCAGCTCTAGCTGTGGTACTTGGAATAGCCGGCGCTAAAGCCATATCTGTTACTGATAAACCATAAGCTAAACCAAGCGTATTTTTACCTAAAATTTTAACAAGATAGTAAGCAATGCGTCTACTCAGTCCTGTTTTAATAAATCCACGGGCAATCATAAAGGCAATAACAATAAGCCAAATTAGGCTACTATTTAATTCACTTAACGATATTTTTATCGATTCTGCCGCAGACATAGCCCCTGAAGGTCTTAATACTGCAAAAACCGTAATAGCCAATAAACCAATGGCACCAATAGGCATAATTTCAGCAACAATGCAGGCAATGGTTGCGACAAAAATAATACTTGTTCGCCACCCTTCTATACTGATACCCTGCGGGGGGGATACCAATAACCATAATATTGCTGATAGCGCAGCAATAATTATTAAAGGTAACCATTTTACTGGTGGCTTATTTATTGTATTCATGGGATTTTTCCTTTTTTAATTTTAAAATTTCATGATCTAATTCTTAACAAACATTAAATTCAACATTCAATAATCATTTCAATTGAGGCATTAACGCATTACATATTGATGATTCGTTAATTCAAAAGCAAAATTGTGGGGATTAGCTAACTTTATCGTTTTATTTTTTAATAAAAAAATTGCTGATAAATTGCGGTGTTTTTGTAAATATTTATGAGCACGCTCATAGCCTAATCCATATAAAAGCGTTGAAAATAAATCCCCTTCAAGAGACGTATCAGAAATAATTGTGATACTTTCTAATTCGTTATTCAAAGGATACCCCGTTGAAGAATCCAAAATATGATGATAGAGAGTATCTTTGTGTACAAAATAGCGTTCATATATACCTGATGTCACAACAGATTTGTTTATTACCTTCAAAAAACCGACTAATTCATCATTGTTAGAGAAAGGTTTTCTTAATCCTATATGCCAAAAACCTTCGGCATTTGCCGGTGATTGATTTAAAGCCACAACATTGCCGCCTAAATTGATAATCGCTTGATTGATTCCATTTTGTAGCAAAATGGCTTTTACAATATCGGCAATATAGCCTTTTGCGATAGCGCCCATATCGATTTCCATGCCTTTTTTTTTCAAAAAAACAGTTTGTTTTTCAACATTGAGTTCAATATCTTGTGGATCGATTAATAAGCGCTTTTCATCAATTTGTTGTTGGCTGGGTGGAAATCTGCCATTAAATCCTATTTTCCATAACTTAACTAATGGCCCAATAGCGACATTAAAACAGCTACCGGGCATTAAACTGACATCTTTAGCTTGTGCAATTAAGGAAAAAATACTATGACTCACTTTAACAGGTTGTTGACCCGCAGCCAAATTAACAGACATCACCTCAGATACAGGGCGATTAACGGTTAACTTACTTTCAAGCACTTTTATTAACTCAAATATTTTATGAGCAACGTTTTCATTAGGTTCACAAAGTATTAATGAAACCGTTGTGCCTAATAAATTTTGCACATATTCATAGCTTGAATTAACCATGCTAAATATACCCTAAGTATAAAACAATCACTGATGAATATAATCTGTTGCTATTTTTCCAGCTTGCATACCAAATATGATAATATCAGCAACAGCATTACCACCTATTCGATTAGCTCCGTGTACGCCACCAACAACCTCACCAGCAGCAAATACACCTTTTATAACGTGATGTTCGACATCTAATACTTGTGTTTGGGTATTTATCGTTACGCCCCCCATAGTATGATGCACACCGGGTGCGATTTTTATTGCATAAAATGGCGCAGTATTAATAGGATGACGCATACCCGTTGTTCGTCCAAAATCTTCATCGTGTTGATTTGAAACAAATTGATTATAACGTTCTATGGTTTTAGTTAATGAATCAACATTAATTGATAATTTTTGCGCTAATTCATTAATGCTGCTAGCTTGAATAACCAAATCATGCGATATGTATTCTTCAACAGACTTGTTTTCATCACGCACTTTTTGATCAAATAAAATATAAGCATAGTGTTGAGGCAAATTGATGATCTCGGCAGACACTTTATCTCGCGTATCCAATTCATTAACAAAACGCTCACCATTTTGTGATACTAAAATTGCACCGCCACCTCGAATAGATTCCGAAATGAGATACGATGTTGTTTGTTCAACAGTTGGATGAATTTGAATTTCTTTCATATCCACTGTCCCTGCACCAAGTTTTTCTAAAATCATAATACCTGAACCGGTAGCACCTTTATGGTTCGTTGTCACAAATCCTTTAAGATCTGGACGATATTTTTCGACCATTTCACGATTTGCACTAAATCCACCCGTTGCAATTATCACCGCTTTAGCTTTTATGGTTTGAATAGTTCCATCGTCATCAACCGCTTTAATACCCATCACTTTATTATTTTCGGTAATAATTTCAGTTACATTCGTGTCTAATAAAACTTCAATGCCTCGTTTGTTAATGTTTTTAACTAAACCACTAATCAAAAATCCCCCTACAGCAGCCCCACTTTCAGGTCGATGGGTACGATCAACACTCATGCCACCAGTTGTTGTAATACCACTAAGTTCAATACCATTATCATCCAACCAATCAATAGCCTCAGGTGCATTTTCAACAAAATAACGCAATAATTCTGGATTATTTTTGTTTTTACCGCCAATCAACGTCTCTTTATAAAAAAGTTCTTTACTATCGACAATACCTTTTAGTTTTTGGAACTTAGTTTCTGCTGCATTCATTCCGGCGGAGGCTTTATTGGTATTACCACCAATAACAGACATTTTTTCAACAATCACAACATTTGCGCCTAAATCATGAGCTCGTATGGCTGCCGCAAGTCCCGCTCCACCACTACCAACGACAACAATATCATAAGCTTTATCATTTGGATCACCGCCTTCAGCCACTATCGCAGCTTTATTTGATTTAGCCATAGCTTTGGTTACCGCTTTTTTAAATGCTTCACATTGCGATGTTGCGCCAGAAATAGCATCGACAAAAGGACTATTGGCTTCAATGATGCGATGTTTAATTTCGGAAAAATGAGTTATAACTTCATTATCAAATTCATTAGCATTAACTAATTGCATGTCTTTGATAAAATCTTTGGCCAATTCTACATTAATGACAAATTCATATGATTCATCGTTCACTTTCTCTTGGTAATCACCTGGTTTAAATTTTTTTACACTTAAATTAACATCTCGAATTAAACTTTCAACCAAAGAGAAATGCCATAAAGGTTCTGGAATTTTAAGGGCTTCTCGCTTATCACTGTTGATAACTAGCTCAAGTTTTTCACCTTTTTCAATTCTGCTTACCCAATCAGGATATGCAATACAAGCTCGTCCAACTGCAACTAAATCATAACCGTTTTCTAACGCGGCATCGATATCGGTTTGATTTACTACGTTTCCCACACCTACAACAGGAATTTTTGCTAATGTTTCAGAACGCATTGCAACATATTTTCGAATTAATGGCGTAGGATCTTGGGTATCGACAATAGACGGTCTAAGAATTGCTCCCATTGAAAAATGAATGTAATCCAATCCTTTTTCGGCCAATTTCTCAAGTAGATACATCGTGTCATCAAAACGAATGCCAGGAACTTCTAATTCTTCAGGTGAAAAACGATAACCAATAATGAAATTAGAATTTGCGTATTGTTTAACCATGCTATGAGTAATATCTAAAATGGCTAAAGGAAATCTAGTTCGGTTATCACGGCTTCCACCCCATTTATCATTTCGTTGATTTGAATTAGGTGAATAAAACTGTTGTATCAAATAAGTATTGGCACCATGGATTTCGACACCATCAAATCCAGCCTGAATAGCACGCCGCACGGCTTGACCAAACTTATCAATCATATGCTCAACTTCATCACTCGTTAATTCAATTGGAGTTGCGGCACCGGGTCTTGGCGCTGCAATAGCACTCGGACCGACAGGTAGCTGGCCACCGATTAATTTAGGTTCAACCATTCGACCGCCATGATAAACCTGTATAATAGCTTTCGATCCTTTAGATTTGATCGCCTCAGCTATTTTAGCTAATCCTTCAATTTTATCGTCACTATCTAAACCAATTGCACCTGGGAAAGCCAAACCTTTATCATCAACAAAACCACATTCAACAATAATAGTGCCAATATCACCCGCTCTAACTTGATAATATTCAATTAAATCATGCGTTACCGATCCTTCATGAAAACCTGAACAAGTAGTCATTGGTGCCATCATTATGCGATTTTTTAATTCAACCCCATTGGGCAAAATAAAAGGTTTAAAAGTATTTTCGTTTCTCATCGTTAGTTACCTAATAATTACTTAAATTGATTTGTTACTGGTAATAATATCATTACTGATAACTGTTCTCCAATTACAATGGTCTGATCAGTTATGTCAGTATCATTTTTTCGACAAAAATTATTCAATTTTATTAATAGCTTATAAGAGCTTATTATTCAGAATAATTAGAAATTGCTTTTTTTGACAGTTAAATAGTTATAGTAGTGTATATAATTTAATTACTTGTCTCAAAAAAAACACTATAACTATTTCATTTACTTAGATATTTTTTCTTGTTTTTGGCTTGTGCTTTATTTTAATTCAGCTACAATGCCAAGCAACTCATATAAAAAGGAATGTATAAATGTTAGTGGTCCAGATACCCAAACAGAACGAAAAACTAAATCTTCATTCTTTTTTAATTACAATTATTAATCCTCCTTTATGGAGGATTTTTTATTTTAAGCATCTCTTAAATTTATTTTCCTCAACCATTATAAACCAAATTGATTTTAAGAACACACATAAATAGGAGCTGATATGACCGCCTTAATCCCTTTTTATAATCCGAACATCAGTTATGAAGATAATTATGCTCAAGGACCTTTTGGACTTTTTGCCGAATTGGACAAAGCAGAACACGTGCCGACTAAACAAACTAAATTCTTAAATGTTAATGTTAACCTACCTTTCGGTCAGCCTGCTGGACCTTTATTGAATGCCAATTATATTAAAGCTGCTTTTGCTTATGGATTCGATTTATGTGTATATAAAACAGTTAGAACAAAATTCCATAAATGCCATCCGTTACCAAATGTTTTATCAGTTCATCCTACAGGAAAATTATCAAGTAATCTTGATACTGTTTTAGCTGATACTAATTATCAACAACCTTTATCGATTACTAACTCCTTTGGCGTGCCCTCTTTTGCGCCAGATATTTGGCAGCCTGACATGGCTGATGCGGTAAATTCAGCGGGACAGGGTCAATGCGTTATTGGTAGTTTTCAAGGTACACAAGGTCAAGGTGAAATTGAAAAAGATTATGCTTTAGCTGCAAAATTAGTAAGAGAAACCAATGCACCAATACTCGAAGCAAACTTGAGTTGCCCAAATGAAGGGGCAAGTAAATTACTGTGCTTTGATGTTGATAAAGTTGAACGTATCGTTAATGAAATTAAAACAGCAGTACCAGATCGCCCACTTATCTTAAAACTAGCTTATTTTCCTGATGATGAAAGAATTGTTTCTTTATTAACGCGTGTTGGTTCTATTATCGACGGTTTAAGTACAATTAACACGTTATCCGCTAAACCAGTTGATGCCAAAGGTCATCCGGCTTTAGGTGATAATCGAAAAGAAGGAGGAATCTGTGGTGATGCAATTCGTTGGGCGGGTTTAGATATGGTGAGTCGTTTAGCTAAATATCGTAAACAGATGGATTTAAAATTTAGCATCATTGGCGTTGGTGGGGTTAGCAATAGTGAACATTATAATGAGTTGTTAAACGTTGGAGCTGATGCAGTAATGAGTGCTACTGGTGCTATGTGGAATCCTTTGTTAGCAATCGAAATTAAAAAGAGTCTGCAAAAATAACCATTAACTTGCATATTGTTACAGGGTAACTTGCCCTGTAATTTATTTGCTTGTTATAAACACTCCGCTTAGCTATTACTGCTTATTAAAATAATAATAACCAAAAACAAGGTGAGCTAAAAAGACTACCGCTAAGATAATTCTAACATGTAATGAATTAAAAATAATAAATGGAATTAGCAAAACAATAAACACCATTATTAACATTTTTAGCAGGCTTGATTTAGTGACTTGTTTTTCAATTAGCATCTTCTGGATATAAATCTGATAATAACGACTTTTGGTAAAATAGTGATAAAGACGATCAGAGCTATTAAGCCATAAATAGGCAGTTAATAAATAAAAAGGTACTGTTGGTAGAAGAGGAACAAAAATTCCAACTGTCCCTAATGTAAAAGCCATGCCACCACCGATGATAAATAACCATTTTTTTAACATGAGAATATAGCTCTATTTCGACTAAATATTGATTAATAGAATGGATACTAAGTAGATATAGTATAATTAGGTAACAAATAAGGACCAAAACAAGATTGAATTGGCGGAACGGACGGGGCTCGAACCCGCGACCCCCTGCGTGACAGGCAGGTATTCTAACCAACTGAACTACCGCTCCGCTTTTTAGCTTTCTTTAATGCAACAACATTAAAGTAGGCGTGATGTTAAAGATAAATTTTATTTTCGTCAATAATAATTTGCAAATTAATGTTTAATTGCATATAAAACCATCATTATTATGAGTTCCATAACGCCCCACCACTTTTTTTGTCAATTTTTTCTAAAATAGCTTTATGTTGGCCAAGTTCATCATCAGACGCTTTGATTACTTTTAAACGATTACCATTACGATCTATTTTCTTAACAGCATTAGCATCAGTGGAAGATGAAAGATGATCATCGTTACTAAATGACAAGGTGGTTTGCCCCCCTGTCATTGCAAGATAGACTTCTGCTAAGATCTCGGCATCAAGTAAAGCGCCGTGCAGCGTTCGGTGAGAATTATCAATCTGATAACGTTCACAAAGCACATCTAAATTATTACGTTTTCCCGGAAACAAGCGTCTTGCCATTGCTAAGGTATCGGTAATAATACAGTGATCTGCTGTTTTGAAATTTAAGCCACAAAGGCGAAATTCGTAATCCATAAAGCCGACATCAAACGAAGCATTATGAATAACTAACTCAGCACCATCTATAAACTTGATAAAATCATGAGCAATATTTTTAAAAATAGGTTTGTCTTTTACAAATTCATCACTAATACCATGAACTTTAAAGGCTTCTTCATCGATTAAACGTTCGGGATTAATATAGACATGAAAATGATTTCCTGTTAATCGTCGATTAACAATTTCAACAGCACCAATTTCAATAATCTTATGTCCTTCATAATGATTATTGCCTTCTTGATTCATACCAGTGGTTTCTGTATCTAATACAATTTGGCGATTACAATTGGTTATCACGTTATTCTCTTTTTGTTTATCAATAATTGGGGAATGATCAAAATAATGGTATAGTTTAGCACTAAACGCTTCTAATGTTGAGACCCAATAGTATAGAGGGTTAACTCATTTATAGTAACAAACACTCGTTTTGGTTTTATCTTTAGCAGATAGCTAACAATTAATATCATTTTAAAAGATTATTAACATGCTCAAACAAATAGAAATTTATACTGATGGTTCTTGCTTAGGCAATCCCGGTCCTGGTGGTTATGCCGCGATATTAAA
Source organism: Gilliamella sp. B2824 (assembly GCF_026536245.1). Lineage (NCBI taxonomy): Bacteria > Pseudomonadati > Pseudomonadota > Gammaproteobacteria > Orbales > Orbaceae > Gilliamella > Gilliamella sp. B2824. Next base: position 20,886 of record NZ_JAFNON010000012.1, read on the forward strand.
ATATAAACAAACAGAAAAAATCTTATCAAAAGGTTTTTATAAAACAACCAATAACCGTATGGAATTACTTGCAGCAATTGTTGCTTTAGAAGAGCTAAAACAACCTTGTTTAATTGAATTATTTTCCGATAGTCAATATTTGCGTAATGGCATTTTAAACTGGATCCATGCTTGGAAAAAAAACGGTTGGAAAACAGCTAATAAAAAACCAGTAAAAAATGCCGATCTTTGGACTCGACTAGATTCACTAGTACAAACGCATAAAATTGAATGGATTTGGGTAAAAGGACATGCTGGACATATTGAAAATGAACGTTGTGATGTCATTGCAAAAAGTATGGCTGAAAATCCAACTATGCATGACACGCTATTTGAACAATCTGCAGTTGACTAAGTGTTAATTCAATAAAAATAGCGTGATAATATTTAATAAATTTTGTTGAAAGGAGTTAGGTCATATGTTTCAATTGCATATTATTCCGGCATTAGCAGATAACTATATTTGGTTGCTCGAAAATGCCCATAGGCAAGTGATTATCGTTGATCCTGGTGATGGCAAACCTGTTATTAACTATCTAAACCAGCACCAACTCTCCCCCCTTGCAATTTTACTTACTCATCACCATATTGATCACCTTGGTGGTGTTAAATTACTGCAAGATTACTATACTGATATAGCCATTTATGGGCCAAGTGAAATTAATCTACCTTTAATATCACTATCTAATCAGCACACAATTACCATTGCTGATTTTAAATTTGATATATTAAAAGTACCAGGCCATACTTTAGGACATTTAGCCTATTACTGTGCGCCCTATCTTTTTTGTGGTGATACGTTGTTTTCGGCCGGATGTGGACGAGTTTTCGAGCAGCACTACCAGCAAATGTTAGATTCACTCAATAAATTAAAAAAGTTACCGGATAACACATTAATTTGTGCAGGTCATGAGTACACTTTATCGAATTTAAAATTTGCTACACACATGGTACCGGAAGACAAAAATATTACGCAATATTTAAATTATATTTCAAATAAAACAATAACTTTACCTTCAACGTTGTTGAATGAAAGACAAATTAATTTATTTTTGAGATGTAATGAAAAAAACTTACAAAGTAAATTCAATTTTAACAATGAGTTAGAATTGTTTACTTTTTTTAGGAGCCAAAAAGACAATTTTTAGGTATAATACTCAACTTAAATTCATGTTAAATCTTGTAAACTAATGAAAAAGTTAATAATTTTTACTGTGTTATGTTCTTTTTTAGGTGCATGTCAAAATCACGGAGCTCGCTATAATAGCACTTATAAAAAGCACAACTCTAAATCAATAATGACAACGAGTATCAAAAGTGGTGGTGTAAATTACTCATCAGTGACTCAAAATCCTTGGCAATTTATGTTAGCGCAAATCAATGTTAATGTGCCAGAGAATAGTCGAATTAAAGCTGAAAGAGAACGTTTATTACGTGATCCTCAAGGATTTGAAACTATCGCACTACGTTCTGAACCTTATGTATACTATATTATCAACCAATTACGTAAAAATAATTTACCGGTTGAGTTGGCATTAATTCCTTTAATTGAAAGTTCATACGATCCGATGGCAACCTCCTCTGCTCAAGCTGCGGGATTGTGGCAATTTGTGCCAATTACAGCCAAAGAATATGGATTAAAGCAAAGCAATTACTTTGATGGTCGCCGTGATTTGATTGCATCAACTAATTCAGCTATATCACTATTACAAAACCTTAATAGCAAATTTAATGGTGATTGGTTATTAACTCTTGCTGCTTATAATGCGGGTGAAGGTCGAGTTAGAAAAGCAATAGAAAAAAATCAAGCTAAAGGTTTACCAATCAATTATTGGTCTTTAGATTTACCTAGTGAAACCATGCACTATGTACCTAAGATTTTAGCCATCATTGATATTGTAAAAAATAATCAACAATATGGTATTAAATTACCCGATTGTAATTATGAAAATTCTTTAGTTCGAATCGATATGTCTAAAAATATCTCATTGGCTAAAATTGCCCAATATACTGGGTTATCACTCAATGATTTAATGACATATAATGCAGGGTATGTACAACAAACAGTAAATGGTCCTTTCCATCTGCTAGTTCCTTATGTTCATGCTGAAGATTTATTTAAAAAATTACAAGCAGAGAATCTGGTTGCTAATGAAATAACTGAACTATTACAAGACGTACCGCATGCTACAATGCCATTTGAAGTGAAATCGTCAACGATTAAGTATAGTTCAACAAATAATAAAACGGTTAATTCTATTTTAGGTAAAAATGGTAATAGCAGTAAAAAAATTACCTACCTTGTTAAAGCGGGTGATAACCTTTACTCTATCGCACAAAATTATCGTGTAAAAATTACCGATATACTTGAGTGGAATAAGTTAAAAAATTCGCGTGTAAAAGAAGGCGATATTTTAACTATCAACCTTGCTAATGCAAACCCAATCTAAAATTCACTAATAGAGGATTATGATCGGATGCCGTTGTACTAATAATTTCAGCCGCATCAAGTTGTAATCCTCGATAAAAGATAAAATCTAACGGTCTGCCCATAAATGTTTTTCGAATATCGACAGAAAAATTGACCGGTTTCAATCCTATAGAACGAATCAGATGATATAAAAGATTTAAACGTTGACGACTCCACGCATTAAAATCCCCAGCCAAAATGACCGGTCCATGATGTTCTTTAATACGATTTAACAATATGAACATTTGTTGGCGATAAACTTTTACCCCCAAACTAAAATTAATAGCATGTATATTGGCGACTAATAATTGCTCTAAAGAGTGCTCAATCGGGTAATAGGTAATTAATGCTGACTTAGGTACTCTAATTAGTGGCTCTCTCTCTTTAAAAGATAATAAGGCAGTAGGTAAACTATCAGTTATGGTCATAACGCCTGCATAGATATCATTTAAACAATAAGCCGGAACATGATCAGCTATTTTATTATGCTTTGCAATAAAGTTTAATAATTGTGGTGTGGTTTGGGCCTCTTGTAATAAGATTATTTTGGTACTTTTTGCATATTGCTCCAAAATTTGAATACAATCCGCCCTTTTTTGCTTGAAAATATTCCAAACTAAAACTGAAAAAGAGTTTTGGTCAATTAAAGGTTGATTTACGATGATATGATGATTAGGTAAAATCAATTCAACATCATTATTTCCTTGATATCTTAATGTATAATCACGATTTTTAAACATACTAAACGGTCATTTTTTGTTTCAAATAATCATCAAATGATAATGTATCACTTTGCTCTTTCTTTTGCTGTTTTTCAATAGATAAAATACGTTGCTGAACAAAATCACCATCGGTTAATAACGATAGTGGTTCGGTAATAAGTTGTTTTTTATATTGAGTTGCAAGTACTAAACCAAATTCAGACGTACCTAAATCACTAATAGCCTGTAATGTTCTTGCTGAAAGTGTTAGCTCTGGCTGATCAAACATCAATTCTAATCGTTCACAAACTTTACGATATTGCTGTTGATCATCTTTATGATCTAAAACATCAGCAACACGCAGTAAGTCTTTAAATAAATCATGACCAACTTTAGAAAGCGGCTCATGATAACTATCACAACCTATACCAATTTCAAGCCCAGGTTTACGCCCTTCTATGACAACACGATTCCAGTTTAATTTTGCACATTCAAGCTCTTGGCTACTCATTTCGGGTGCGGGTGCTAAGGCACACCATATTAAAAATAGATCAATAAAACGAATTTGCTCCTCAGTAATACCAATCGGTGAGAATGGGTTTACATCTAAGGCTCTAACTTCAATGTATTCTATTCCACCACGTAATAAAGCATCTGATGGGGTTTCACCAGCCCTAGGCACGCGTTTTGGTCGAATTGGCGCATAGAATTCATTCTCTATCTGTAATACATGATCATTTAATTGACGGTAGTGACCGTCAACTTTGATACCTAATTTTGCAAATTCTGGGGATTTAGTTTGCGTTGCTCGTTTTAATCCTTCGGCATAAGTCTCAAGATGATTAAAAGTAATACCTAATTGTTTTTGAGCATTATTGGTATACCCTATATCACTCAATCTTAATGAGGTCGCATAAGGTAAATAGCAATTACCATTGGTTTGTTCAATAAACGCTTTGGCTTTTTGGGGATCTTGAATGAAAGAAGAACACATAGAGGGTGATGCACCAAACAAAAAAGGAATGACCCAACCAAAACGATAATAATTACGAATTAATCTAAAATAGCCTTCAGAAATGACCGCTTTACCTTCTTCACTATTTTTAACACCATCACGAGCTTGCCAAAAAGCCATTGGTAATGAAAAATTATAATGCACGCCAGATATGGTTTGCATCATCGCGCCATAGCGATTTTTTAAACCTTCTCGATATGTTGTTTTGAAGCGTCCTTCATTTGATTTACCATATTGCGCTAAAATAATGTCATCTTCATTTGCGACAAAGCACGGCATGCTTAAAGGCCACATCATTTCATCACCAATATTGACACTAGCGTAACGATGTAAATCACGTAAAAACGTTAGCATATAATCGATGTTGGTATTAACTGGCGTAATAAATTCCAACATCGATTCGGCAAAATCTGTTGTGATCCATGGATGAGTTAAAGCAGCTCCAATTTTATTAGGAAACGGGGTCTTAGATAATGTACCATCAGGTAAAATACGCAACGTTTCACGTTCAACACCACGTTGAATACCTTGTAAAATAGTATAATGCTTTTCTAACCAGTTGAGTGCTTTAGAAACATCAGGAATCATAGTTTAGTGCTTCCTTAATCATATTTTTTATTAATATCATATTAACACAATTTGCCTTATGCTAAATGCAATTTTGATATTATTAAAATCATTAAATAAGCTTTTATAGAGTTAATCGGCAAAAACGGTAACATTGATTGAACAAAGTGCCGATTCCAATAATCAAACGGTTAATGTGTAGATGTTGATAGATAGAAAATAAAATACAACGTTATTATTTGTTTATAAATTGAGTAGACTTTATTAGCCTACTCAATTTTAACTATTTTTAAAACTGAACCCTGATTTTACTTTTATTGTTGTGCTTTTTGATTAGCAAGATAGCTTTCATCAACTGGCGTTATCACTTTGGTTTGATGATCGTAAATAAATGTTCGGCCAAAACCAATTACAACGCGACCCACTGTTGGTGTGATTTTGTATAAATTGAAATCATTCATTTCAGCCAACATATAAACCATTTTACTGACTCGCTTAGCCAAATTATCAATAATGTGTTCAAACACATCTGAACTTCTTTCTATGATCTTAGCTGTCGCTTGTGATGTTATACGCCTACGAGCATAAATGTTTTTAGTGTTTGTTTCATCCTCAATAATTAAAAACGATAGGTTAGGATTTGTTTTAATATTTTGACTATGAGGCGCCAAATTAGAGATCAGAATATAGTAATCATTCCCATCAAAAAAGTAAGGTGAATAGCTAGTTTCAATACCAGTATCTTTATTTATTGTTGATAATATCAAGGTTAAAACTGACTCATGCAAACTATTTAAAGTATTATGTACAAGATCATTTGTGGACTCAGCCATAGAAAAACTCCTTTTTTATTTTAATTTAATCTTCAAATTATGTTTACTGTCATGTGTTATAAAATCAATTGATAACAATTGGTAAAATAATTTGAGACATCTGTATGTGAAATAATAATAAAGCTACTTGAGGGTAACTTACGTTGTAATAATTGTAATAGTTGTTGTTCTGATTTTTTATCGAGGGCATTGGTTGTTTCGTCCATAAATATCCAATCAGGTTTTTGCATCAATATTCTGGCGATTACTAAGCGCTGCTTTTCACCACCAGATAGTTTGTTAAAATCACAATCAAGTAATTGATTTTCGATATTTTCTGACGAAAAACCAACTACTAATAAAAGTGCTTTAATATGTGTTAAATTTTTTTCGAGTAAAGGCTCGGGATAGCTAACTGCATGCGCTAATCCACCTATTGGAAAGTAAGGTGTCTGAGATAAAAAGAGTATTTTTGATGCGGGTAATTGCACTGTTCCTTCATAATAAGGATAAATGCCAGATAATATTTTTAACAGTGTCGATTTTCCCACTCCAGATACGCCAGACAAAATTACCGATTCACCTTGGTTTAGCTGAAATGTTGGGCATTTAAGTAAAACTTTGCCCTGCGGAGTTTTTATGATCAAATTGTTAATTTGCAGAGTATTTATCGTATCTTCAGGTTGATCGGATTGACGATGTATTTCCGTGACAGATTGCGTATATTTGACAAATTGACACAACCGGTGACTACAAGCAATCAGTTCAGCCAATTTATTATAATTAAAAATAAACCAAGATAAATTAACCACAACATTACTAAAAGTTTTGCTAATTTGCATCAATGAACCTAAACTGACTTTGCCAATCAAATAAATCGGTAATGCAAAAAAAGTGGGAATTTGAAGTACAGTCAAATTATAAGGTCTTGTGAAACAACCTAATCGTAATTGACGCTTAATTAATTGATACCAATTGTTTTTTATTTCATCGAAATACTGATTTAAAATTTGCTTTTCAACATTTTCACCTTTTAATAAAACAATAGGCTCTTTCGATTCTCGAAACCGCGTTAAAGCAAAACGATAATTTGCTTCTTTATGTTGTTGTTCAACTAAGAGTTTTTTTAAAGGTCTTCCTAACCAATGGGCAAGGCATGAGCAAAATAATACATACAACGGCGCTAACCAAATCAGATAATGAGAAATACTGATATTGATACCGCAAATACTAAAAGCTAATACAAAACTGTCGGTAATTTGCCATAACAAGACAAAATAAGAAAAAAGTCCTATTAACTGTGTAATAAATGAAAACCCTTCATTGGTTAATTTCTCAACAAATAACTGACAATCTTCAGCTATCCTTTGATCTGGATTATCAATTTTTTGTTGTTTGTTATTAAGATACCAATAAGCTCTATTATCAATCCAATAATCTAAAATCTTATTATTAAGTGTATTACGCCAAGTAATAGTCAAAACTTTTTTTAAATAATCAGCAATAAGATAAGTCATCGCCCCTAAAAAAGTTAATAAAATAAAAACCATTATTTGATTTAAAACACCCTGCATATCATACTTTTCTAATGCATTATAGAAGTTTTTATTCCAACCTATCATTTCGAGGCTGATTTTTATTAGAATAATATTCAAGCTAATGACAATAAATGCATAACCAAATCCCAACTTACCTTGTTTTGTATTGCAACATAACTTAATGAGCAAAAAAATATTTTTTAAGGTTTGCAACATCTTTACTCTCTATACTGCCTATTACTCATCAATATGATCAATTCTTTAAACAAAAATTGATCATTAATTAGATTTAAATTTTTTAGAAACTAACCGCTATATCAAAACCAAATGTTCGTCCCGGTGCGGTTTGCAATTCCAATGGATTGGTTGCTTTCACATTATCTTTCGGATCTTTATAATAAGTACTGAACATAGGCCATTTAAAATAACGTTTATCGAAAATATTTAAGACTGAGGCTCTTAACGTGATATGTTGATTAGGATGCCAATTAAAATAGGCATCATAAATGGCATACCCTTGAGGTTTAAATACGTCGCCTGCTGTCTCGTCATCTTTTGATACATGGCTAACCGCTTTAGAAAACGAACTCACAATCTCACTATCTAAGTTAAGGTCGGGTTGATGCCATTTAATGCCAAGATTACCTTGTAAAGGCATCGCTTCGTTAAAGTAAGATTTTTTCTCGCCAGGTGAAGATTGCTTTTTACCATACTGGTATGAGGCCGAAGCGTTCAAAGACCAATTCTCTAGAAAATGCCACTCAGCAGATGACTCTATCCCCCACATATTAACGTTAGATAAATTTTTGTAGGTATAATCTTTAGGCCCAACCTGAATAAAGTTTTTAATATAATTACTATAATTGGCTTTAAATAGACCAAAACTAAACCAGCCTTCAGAAAAATCACCGCGTAACCCCGTCTCATACGATTTTACTTTTTCGGGTTTTAAATTAGGATTAGGAATCAAATTCATTGAAGCCGAAGGTAATGAGGTATATAGCTGTTGCGCCGTTGGCATTTTAAAACCTTCGGCATAACGTGCATAAATTGAATATTGATCAGTAAGGGAAAAAAGTGTACCGAGTTGTGGGATTAAACGATGTGAAGTCAATTTACGAGGCTCTTTGTCTTTAATCACCACATAGTAATCATCAATATTGGGTTTGATTTCATAAGTGGCATAACGTAACCCCGGTTTGATTTTAAAGCGCTCTGTAATTAAATGAAATTCATCTTGAAGATAGATGTCTGCTCGACGAGTTTTTGCATTGGCAAAGTTAAATCCGCCACCAATTGTTTTTACACCATTTTTAGTGCTCTCATTACGATAATGGCTACGGGTTATATCACCTTGAAAACCATATACTAAATCATGCGCTGTATCTAAAAAATCAAAGCTAGAATTTAATTGTAAATCAAACTGTAAAAACTTCTCTTTATAATCATTAGTAGTATAAGTATAGATAGGTTTATTTTTCTTATCTCTCTGTTCACGGTGAGATTTTAAATATCGCTCTTGGGGTGAATAAGAAATCACTGTTTTTATTTGATCAACAAAATTTACCGAAGGTGACCACGTATCATCAATGGCATAATGTTTTCGTGTTTGTATTTGAGTGCGCTTATAGTCGCCATTAAAGGTTCCCGAAGATTGCAAACCATAATCATACAGCTGTTTTACATAAGAGTTTGAACGAAAATGTTCAAAAGTTAATTTTGTTTCGCGGTTATCATTATGGAAAACCAACTTAGATAACAGGTTTTCTGCTTTAGCATCTAATGGATTAAGTTTATTACATCCGATGGCTTCATCCCCTCTTGGGCACCCCCAAATTCCCCCATTAGCTTTAGCTTTTCTTAACTTAGCTTCTTGATAATCACGCCGACTAAAACTTAGTAAAGCTTCTAAATTTGGCATTAATTCGAAAGCAAGCATACCCGTTTTAGTATTTTGTTTATTTAAACTATCATAAGCACCATTAATTTGCACTGCATAAGGCTTATTCTGCAATAAATCACTTGGATCTAATGTTTTAAAGGCAACCACACCGCCCAGTGCGTCCGCTCCCCATAATACAGAGCCCGGACCACGAACAATTTCAACCGCTTTTATTGTTGATAAATCGATAAAATTACGGTTGCCATCTTGTAACCCTTCTATGACTCTCGCACCATCAACTTGCATTTGTATGCGGTTACCTGTCATTCCTCGTATTCTAATTCCACCTAAATTACCAAAAGGATCAGTCCCCGAGGTTTGTCTGCTAACAGTAACGCCGGGAAGATAGCGAACTACATCTTCCATTGTTGACATTTGATGATCTTCGATATTTTTTTTATTAATCACATCAACCGTTTCGGGAATGGCCAATTTTGCTTTCTTTTGTCGACTAGCGGTTACCGTAATGGTATCTAAATCATCATTTTCAGCATAAACCTGAAATGTCATTGAAGCAGCCAAAATAGTTAACAATACTTTATTTACTTTCATCCTGTTTTAAAAACCCTATCCATATGAACTATATTAACTATTGCTCCAATATTTGATAATTATCATTTTTTATTTTTTAATCTAACAAATTTAATTAAAATTATCAATGATAATAATTACCATTTACATATGATAATGATTATCATGTTGACGATATATAAATTATATTCAATCAAATTAATAGGTTATATAAAAACGCTTTGTGCTTAATAAAATAGAAGTAGTCGTGCAATAAAAATGGTAATTTGTATAACGTTCATAAAAGTGATGAAAAATAATTACCATTAATAATGCGTGGTTAATAGCATAAAGAAAATTGAGAACTGGCTATGGGAAAACTAATCTTTTTTTTGTAATAAGACTAATATTTCCATATGAGAGGTATGTGGAAACATATCAAATAATTGAGTTTTTAAGATCTTATAGTTAGATAATTCATTTAAATCATCTACTAATGACGTCAAATGACAACTCGAATATAAAATGTAATTTGGCTCAACCTGTTCTAAATATTGCATAAGCGTTTTACCTGCCCCACGTCGAGGAGGATTGAGTAACACTAAGTCAGGAATATCGTGCTGATTAATGGCATATTGAGTTGCATCGAGTGATTTAAAAGTTAAATGTTTAAACCCAAGTTTTTGAGCAGATTTATTGGCACATTCAATTGCATCACTGCTGATTTCAATCCCTGTTAACTTAATGTCATTGCAGATAGTATGATCAATATTTGTCACACAACTTAACCCAAAACCACCTACCCCACAAAAAAGGTCCCAAATAGAGTTAATTGGTAAATGAGTGACCCAGTCACTTGCGGTTTTATATAAATTTTCTGCAACATAGGTATTGGTTTGAAAAAAACTTTTCGATTTGATATAGAGTTCAATATTATTTAATTTTATTGGTAAATATGGATTTTCAGTAATAACCAATTCTTGTTCACCCTCTAAAATTGCGGCATGATTAGGTTGAATATTAATTGATACTACGTGTAAATTTTGTATGTAATTTTGTAACTGACTGATTGTGTTTTTAATTTGTTCAACAAATTTTGAGGATCTTAGGACAAATCGCAACATATAACTGTTTTGATTATTACTAGCACTTTCAGTAATAATAATAAATTTCAATTCACCTTTTCGTTTATTAATATTATAGGGAACTATTCCTTGTTTACGAATATAGCTACGTACAATTTTAAGAATGCTTTGCATGCTATCACTGTAAAGTGGACAATCACATAAATCAACAGCTTGTCCCTGGTGTTGTATGCCTAAGATTGGTTTTTCAACTGTTCCAAGTACTGCCATTTTTGCTTTATTACGAAACCCTTTTTGTTCACTGGCAAAAGGCGCTTTTAATTCTAACGGTTGGAAAGGTGTTAATTGTTTAATCAATTGTTGTTGTTTTTCATCGAGTTGTGTTTGATAAGGTCGTTCAATCCATGGACACGATAAACACTTTTTTTGCTGATAATAGCGACATTGCATGATGATAAAACCTATTTTTCTAATGTATATTTTATTGATAATTTTTTATGAGTGAGAATTTCTATTCAATTTTATACTAAAACATCAGCTTACCTTAATTTTTTTACCAAACATTTCAACATTTTTCGATTCATTGTAAATATACTAATAGCTATGATTTGACGAAATACCGGTATATGATAGGATAATGCCGTTAATATTATAGGAACGAATTAATGTCTATCAAGTTAAAAACTCCCGATGAAATCGAAAAAATGCGTATAGCTGGTAAACTTGCCGCTGAAGTATTAGAAATAGTTGAACCTTATGTTAAACCCGGTATAAGTACAGGTGAACTTGACCAAATTTGTTATGAGCATATTGTTAATGTTCAAAAAGCAATTCCTGCCAATATTGGTTATTGTGGATATAAACATACTAGTTGTATTTCAATCAATGATGTAGTTTGTCATGGCATTCCAAGTTTTGAAAAAAAAATTAAGGATGGTGATATTCTTAACATTGATGTCACTGTTATTAAAGATGGTTATCATGGCGATACTTCACGAATGTATATTGCGGGTAAACCGACCATTGCCGGTGAAAAATTATGTCAAGTCACTCAAGAAAGCTTATATGAAGCAATAAAAATTATTAAGCCTGGTATTCGTTTAAAAGAAATTGGTAAAACGATTCAAAAATATGTTGAAAAATTCGGTTTTTCATCAGTTAGAGAATATTGTGGTCATGGTATTGGTAATGTCTATCATGATGAACCACAGGTATTACATTATGATGCTGACGATGGCGGAGTGATTTTAAAACCGGGAATGACTTTCACTATCGAGCCAATGGTTAATACCGGCGATTGGCGTACTCGCACAATGAAAGATGGTTGGACAGTTAAAACAAAAGATCATGGTCTTTCTGCACAATATGAACATACTATTTTAGTCACCGATAACGGCGTTGAAGTGTTAACCCTACGCAAAGATGAAAACTTTCCTCGCATTATTGAACACTAAATAAAAAAGATTCAACAATGATACAGTTGTTGAATCTTTCATTACTTATTATTTTTAGCAAACCACCATTTTTTATTCGCTATCTATTGTTTAACTCACCAATACCAAACAATTCACTTTATTAGTTAGTTATACTGTTAATGATTAAAGTCAATAAAACAATAGATAGCAATAAATATTGATCTTTTTCGATACACTTTATCTATCAATATAATAATGTATAAAGTTTACGTCGATAAGCACTTGCCAGAGGATTACTGGTACCAAGAGCCGCTAATAGATCCAGCAATGTTTTTTTCACTTGCCCACCTCCAGCATTGAGATCTTTGGTCAGCGGTTGATATAATAATTCTAACGCTTCTTCATGACGCCCTACCTGCATTAATTGAGAAGACAATTGAATCATTAATTCTATATTATCGGGATGTTGAGCTAATTGCGCTTGCAACAATTGTAATTCAGGTGAATTAGCTGCTTGTTCGAGTAGTTCTATTTCTGCTTGTAAACCATGAAAAGTGGAATCCTGATCTTGCAATGGAATAGTACTAAGTACCTCTTTTGCTTCACTTAATTGTTTGAGTTCTATTTGCGATTTAGCAAGCATTAGTGCAATATCAGATCTTGGCTTACCTAGATGATCGGTCAAGGCTTTCCAAGCTTGTCTTAACAAAGGTAAAGCTTGTTCGTATTTAGCTTCATTAAATAATGATTGTGCTTCGATTAATTTTAATTCATCTTCATTTGGTAATACTTTAGCTAAAAAATCCCTTATCACTTGCTCTGATTGCGGCCCTTGAAAACCATCTACAGGTTGGCCGTTTTGGAATAGATACACAGTTGGTATTGCTCTTAAACCAAATTGAGCCGCCAACATTTGCTGTTCATCACAATTGACACTTGCTAATATAAATTGCCCATTAAATTCGTTTGCTAATTTTGTTAGTGTTTGTGTCATTGTTTCGTGTTCTGGACTTCGTGCAGACCAAAAGTAAAACAATACCGGTGATAGCGATGACTTTTCAATAATTGCTTGAATATTGTGTTCATTCACATCAAAAATAAATTGGTTTTGCATAAATGTTTCCTAAATTTTTCGGCTTATTATTTATTAGATAAAATTTTATCCATTAATCTATCGGGAAGCAAACGTTTAGCGATAGCAGCAAGTTTAGTGACTTTTGTTACCCTGTAACGAATTTTTGGCTTATTACTCTCTAATGCATGATATAAATAAGGTAATACCGCTTCAGGAAGAAGCGTAAATCGTTTAGCAATAGGTGGATTTTCTATAGTATTATTCTTTTCAGTTTGATTAACATTACTGGAAAAATAGGTTTTTAAGGGACCTGGTTCAATTAAACAAACTTTAATATTGGTTTTATATAATTCTAATCTTAATACGTCTGACCATGCTTCTAACGCATATTTGCTTGCAGAATAAGCCCCCCGACCAGGGGTTGCTACGATGCCCACAATAGAGCTTGTTTGAATAATTCGGCCTTCATTTTGTTCAAGCATTGCAGGAAGCAGTAATTGGGTTAACTGGTGAACACCAAAAAAATTGGTTGAAAATTGAGCTTCTAATTGCTCACGATTAATGGTATTTAACCGACCATAAACACCAAAACCTGCATTATTAAATAATGCATATAATTTACCGTCAGTTAATGTTAACACCTCTTTTGCTGCCTGTTTAACTGATTCAGGATTATCTAAATCAAGTAATACTGTTTCAAACCCTTGCTCAATAAGTTTTTTCTGGTCAGACGCTTTACGACACGATGCAATAACGCGATATCCACGTTTTTTTAAAGCAATCGCTGAAATCAAACCAATACCACTAGAACAACCGGTAATAAATATTGTTCGCAAATTTGGTCACTCCTTTGTAATGATATATTGTCAAGTTAATCCTCTGCAATTATGATAGCACATCTAAATTTAAGTGAGTTAATCAAAGCTAAGAGGATTAAATGAAAATCGCGATTATTGCCGCAATGGAAGAAGAAGTTGCTATATTAAAAACTAAAATCAATCACTATCGTGTAGAAAACCATTTAGGATGTGATTTTCATTTAGGTCAAATTGCCGGTTGTGACATTGTATTGCTCCAATCCGGTATCGGTAAAGTTGCAGCAGCATCGGGCACAACATTATTATTGAATAATTACAACGTCGATGCCGTTATTAATACGGGTTCAGCAGGAGGATTATCATCTAAACTTAATATTGGCGATATTGTTGTGTCACAGGATGTTTTTTATCACGATGTTGATTTAACTGCTTTTGGATACCTACCAGGACAAATGTCTGGCTGCCCTGCCACCTTTGAATCTGCTGAAAAATATCAATTACTTGCTGAAAACTGCATAAAAAAACATGGCGTCAATGCAATTGTAGGTTCGATTGGTAGTGGCGATGCATTTATTAATGGTAAAAACCATTTAGATAGAATAAAACAAACCTTTCCTGATGCAATTGCTGTTGAAATGGAAGCTGCAGCAATTGGTCATGTATGTTGGCTTTTTAAGGTGCCGTTTGTTGTGGTGCGAGCAATTTCCGATAATGGTGATAATGAATCAGCAATTGATTTTCAATCATTTTTAAAACTTGCTTCTGCACAGTCATCGTTGATTGTAGAATCAATGTTGAGTGAACTTGCGTGAGTTACCTTTTTTGGTTTGACCTTTTAGGCACTATTGTATTTGCTATTTCTGGCGTATTGTTAGCCGCAAAAAAAGAGATGGATCCAATTGGTGCACTTGTTTTAGCTGTTATTACCGCTATTGGCGGTGGAACTATTCGAGATATGGTGTTAAATCATGGACCGATTTTTTGGATAACTGACTCAACAGATTTATATGTTGCTATTATCGCCTCACTAATAACCATGTTGTTGTTGCGTTATTCATCAACCCTAACTATTCCTAAATGGTTATTTTCGGTATTAGATGCAATTGGTCTTGCCGTATTTGTCGGTATTGGGGTAAACAAAGCTATTGACTCTCAAGTCAATAGCCTAATTGCAGTATGTATGGGCGTTATGACCGGTGTTGGTGGTGGAATTATACGAGATGTACTTGCCAGAGATATTCCTATGGTTTTTAGAACCGATATCTACGCAACTGCCTGCATAATCGGTGGAACAACACATGTCATTGCTTATAACGCACTTAATTTGCCGTTAGAGATATCCACCCTGCTCGGTATTTCAGTGACACTTATTATTCGCCTATTAGCGATTTATCGTAATTTAACACTACCTATAGTTGGATTAAAAAAATAATCGCCATCACAATACTCTTGAATTTTTACTGCTCATTCGCGATATATTTTTCAAATAAAGGCTTTCGCCAACCAGCTAAAATATCAGGTAAAGCATCGGTTTTATCTATTTGCCATTTAACATACTGATTGATTAATCGTCTTGATAATAACAAATCTTGATTTAACCCAGTATGCTCAGCAATATCTTGTGCTGCTTGTTTTAATTTATCTGCAATATTTTTGTAGTTAGGGTAAGAGTTCACTCGACGAATAGGTGGAATGTCTGGAATAGGTTCTAATAAAATAGCTAAAATAGCCTGTCCATATAACCGTATTTCCTTGCCATTCATACCTAATTTATCAAGTTCAGCCAAGGAACTTGGCGAATAACGCGCTATTTTAAATAGTGTTTCTTCATTCACGACAAAATTTAAAGCGATATCGTTTTGTTTAGCGGTATTATAACGATAACGTGCGAGTTTATATAATTGACCTAAACTTTTGCCCTTTAGTTGCCAACTGTTTTTAATATTAAGATAAGCATCATCTGGATTAATGATTTCGCACTTACGCTTAATTACGGTTTGGCATTCTTGATAAGCTGCCGTTAGATAACCTTGTTTCGTTAATTGCGTTTTAAGTAAATTCATCAAAGGGAATAGATACAAAACATCATTAATAGCATAATTACATTGCTTTTCAGTTAATGGACGTTTTAACCAGTCTGTACGCGTTTCACTTTTATCTAATTCAACATTTAAATATTTGTTAACTAAGCTGGCATAACCACTGCTTATTGGATTATCTAAAAACGAAGCGAATATTTGGCTATCAATAATTGGCGTTGGCAAGCAACCAAAAAAGTGTAAAAAGACTTCAATATCTTCACTGCAAGAATGAAAATATTTTTCAATAGTAGGATTATTTAAGATAGCTAAAAAAGCCTGCCAATCAGTAATTGCTAGCGGATCAATCAGGGCAGCATATTCACCATTAAACACTTGCAACAATCCTAAATGAGGATAAAAAGTCCGAGTGCGCACAAATTCTGTATCCAAAGCAATTGCATTGCTATTGGCAATTTTTACGCAGTATTGATTTAACTGCGCATTATTGGTAATAAATTGATATGGCAAGGTCTGTTTCCTAATTAGTTTAGTTAGTGCTTGATGCTGGTTGTTTAGCAAAATCGATATCGATAACTGCGATTTCAGAACGCGTCATTAAACGAATTGGCGGTCCCCAAAGACCATAACCACTACTCACAATACTAACAAAAGGTTTCTCATTATCTTGATAGATGCCGTGGGCATTTTTATACATTGCCGCAACGAGCAAATTAATAGGAAACACTTGTCCACCATGAGTATGACCTGAAATCATTAAATCCACTCCTAACGAAGCAGGTTCAACTAAATCTTTCGGTTGATGATCCAATAAAATAACTGGGCTTTGCGTATCAGTAAACATCATCAAGTCAGATAAAGAAGCCCGTTTTACATCATATAACGCAGATGAAAAATCATCGCGCCCAACCAGGTTAATACCGACATCATCCAGATAAACTATATCATCTTTTAACACTTTCATATTCGCTTGTTGATAGGCATTAATGATATCTTGTTCACGATTATTCGGTTCCTTTGTACCTAAATATTCGTGATTACCGAAAATGATATATGTACCATATTTTGATTTTAATTGCTGAAATTGTTTATAAAAATCTTGCTCGATAAATGGTTTTAAACGTTTATCTAACGTATCACCAGTAATAACAATAAAATCGGCATTCAAACTATTCACTTTATCAACCATTTGTTGAATCATTCTATGCGTAGTTAATTCATTGATATGAATATCTGTAAGCTGAACAATACGTAAATGATCAACATTAGCCGGTTTATTAATTTTAACTTGATAATTAACAATTTTAGATTCGAAAGCCATCTCATGGCCATAACAAAATAGTGCGAGAACACAAATGATATAGATAATTTTGGTCGCTAAATTGGGACTAAATTTATTTTTAATAAGTTTATGCACAATATCAAACAATAAAGTGACAAAAATAGCGCAGATAATTAAACCGAAAGTAACATTCGCCAATAAAGGCAGCCAATAAGTAGACAAACTATCAAATATCTTTGAAAGTACTAAAGATAAACTCGCGATACCAACAAAAAACCAATAAGCAATTTGATATACACCACGTGGATGACATTTAAACCAAAATTGCCAACGTTTGCCTAAATAGATAGCGATCAGAATGCTAACAACTATGGCAATAAGCGCAATAAAACTCATAATTACCCGAACAATTGAACCTAAAAAATGGTATGATAACAGAATTAATTTCTATAGTACCAATAACTTTTATGGATATCAAAAAAGACCAATTATTTTCGACACCCATTGATAAATTAGGCGATTGGACATTTGACGAAAAGGTTGCAGAAGTTTTTCCTGATATGGTGCAACGTTCGGTTCCTGGTTATTCTAATATTATCTCAATGATTGGCATGTTAGCAGAAAGATTCGTTCAACCAAATTCAACAGTTTATGATTTGGGGTGCTCTTTAGGTGCGGCTACTCTCTCTATTCGACGTAATATCAATCATGCTAATTGTCGTATTATTGCAGTAGATAATTCCGAACCCATGGTTGAACGTTGTAAACGACACATCGAAGCATACAAAGCTAAAGTTCCTGTTGAAGTCATCTGTGATGATATTTGCAATATTAGTATGCAAAATGCATCAATGGTGGTACTTAATTTTACCTTACAATTTTTAACCCCAGACAATCGTCAACGTGTTTTAAATAATATCTATCAAGCATTAAAACCTAATGGTATTTTGGTCCTTTCTGAAAAATTTAGTTTTAGTGATCCAACTATTGATGAATTACTGTTCAATATGCATCATGACTTTAAACGTGCGAATGGCTATAGCGAACTTGAAATTAGTCAAAAACGAAACATGTTAGAAAATGTGATGCTGACCGATTCGATCAAAACACATAAAAAACGCTTATCTCAGGCAGGGTTTAATCATATAGACACTTGGTTCCAGTGTTTTAATTTTGGATCTATTATCGCAATCAAATAATGTATAAATGCAAACACAGATAACAAGGAATAACACATGATCGACTTTGGTGATTTTTACCAGATAATCGCAAAAAGTAAACTGAGTCGTTGGCTTGAGGTTTTACCGGCACAACTAGCCAATTGGCAAAAACAAAACATTGATAATCGCTTTAATCAATGGCTCAACAGTATTAAGCATCTACCGTCTATCACGCCTTATCAAATTGATTTATTGCATAGTGTCACAGCAAAAACCGAACAACCGCTAACTAATGGCGAACAATTACGGATTACGCAGTTATTAAAAACCATGATGCCTTGGCGTAAAGGACCTTTTAATTTGTATGATATTTATATTGATACCGAGTGGCGTTCAGATTGGAAATGGCAACGATTAATCAATCATATTGATACCTTAGAAGGTAAAACAGTTTTAGATGTTGGCTGTAATAGTGGTTATCATTTATGGCGTATGATTGGTGCTGGAGCCAAATTGGCTGTGGGCATTGATCCAATGGCGCTTTATTTATGCCAATTTGAAGCAATCCGTAAATTATTAGGTAATGACCAGCGAGCCCACCTATTACCACTAGGTATTGAAGAGTTACCCAAACTCAATGCTTTTGATACCGTATTTTCAATGGGCGTTTTATATCATCGCCGTTCCCCGCTTGATCATCTCTATCAATTAAAAGATCAGCTGATTAAGGGTGGGCAATTAGTATTAGAAACACTTGTCATTGATGGTGAGCTGCATCAAGCGCTAATGCCCGGTGAACGTTATGCTCAGATGCGTAATGTTTATTTTATTCCATCAGTACCCACCATGATTAACTGGCTCAATAAATGTGGTTTTACCGAAGTTAAGCTTGTTGATCTTTCGACTACTAGCTTGGATGAACAACGTAAAACAGAATGGATGACATCTGATTCACTTGCTGATTTTTTAGATCCCAATGACATAACCAAAACCGTAGAAGGCTATCCTGCCCCAATGCGGGCAGTATTTATTGCTAAAAACTAGTCTACAAACCAATAATAGACACAAATAGTGATGATGAGTGTTAATCAAAATGTCTCTTTAAAATGACTAATTAATTGACAATGACTAACAATTGGCACAATAAATGATTCGCAATAATGCGGTAATAGTCATTGCCTGACTGCGATCTTTTGCCTTACCCAACAGTAATAGATGAATATTGTGAATGATATTACAATACATGATTTATAACTTGAATAATGAGTTTTTGATGAGCAGTTAGTCAATCCTTATTTAAACATATTAACGATGTAGATTTGGCGAAAACCAATACGCTAGTAGCCAGTTTGGGCTTTTATGTGGAATAGGAAGTGGTATCAATAAATACGTTATGTTTGGATAAGACTTTTACAAAATATGGACATTATTTTATTAAAGCTTATCCAATAGCGATTAGCTAACGCATTCTTAACTAAAAATATTACTGACAAATTTCTTTAATCGATAGCGTAGCTGGTACGTTACGATCATCAGAATACTGGAAACGAAATAAAAAACGAATATCATAAAAACTCAAGACATTGACAACATCTTGCTTATTACAAAATTCATCTTTAAGCTGAACTCTAAAATAATCAGAAAGATCCTGTACTGGCAAGGTTTGGCTATCTGCGGGAATTTTATACTCAAATACAATGTTATTACTATTTGCGGTAATATTGGTTAGTTCTGTACCATCTGCCGTCTTATATGGAAACTTACCTTTTTCACCTAAAATCGATTTTTTTGCGCTATTAACAATGGCCGAACTTACTTTAGATACTGGCGGTAATTCATCGCAATAAGCCGATGAAAACATCAATAATCCAATCAATATCACTGCTGATTTCGCTAATTTTTTCATTGCGCTATCCCTTATTATATTATTTAATCTTACCCGATAAAAAATGCTCATTCACTATTTTTAGTAAGTGTTCTATTAACTGCTGATTATTATCAATATATTCTATTCATTAATATATTCGATGATTATCTTACACAAAATTTTTTATAAAAAAAGTATTTAATTAACTTACCCTATTTTTATTGTGCAATTGATCTTAATAAGATATCTAATGATAGAAATTTGCTTAAATCAATTGTCTTTAATTTTTAAATATATTCAATATGTTAATATATATAGCATAGCTAAAGGTTCATCTCTATCAAGCTGGAATAAGACTACAAAGTTAAATAAAATAATACGCTGGGCGATTATTAATCAATTCTATTATGACTAAGCTAATATCATAAAAATGAAGAAAAAGTTAGCAAAATAGATAGCTAGTCCAAATTAAATGAATTAGATTATTTGCCTTATTTAAATGATTGATAATATTCAACTCATCTAACATCAATTAAATAAAAAACAAATTTGAAATTGACTAGCTAGCAAAAGAATTAAATATGGTGGGCATCTTATAATGTCATGTTATCAAATAAAAAATTAAAAAAATTATTTTAGCATTGAATTGGAATGTTTTATTTTAAAAAGAGATGATTATTTAATAGTTTTTAATCACTATTCATTATTTACATCACCCATTTTGATAAGTGCCCTTTTCAATTCGTTATACTCTTGCGGTGTGATATCACCTTTTTCTTTAAAGGCTATTAGCCGCTCTAGTTTATCTAAAATTTTATCATATATAACCACTTCTTTGCCCGTATCCATCTGATTAAACTCTCCTTGACCATATGCTAACCATTGTAATGATGCACCTGTTTCGTCCATACATTTAATGACTAAATCAGAAGGAAACAAATCTCGTTTATAACGAATGGATAAGCTTGCAGCAGATGTACCCAAATAATTGCTATATTCAACTTTGGATCGAAAACCATAAGCCTCAATGATTCTATCTAATACTTTAGCTCCACCAGAATTAAAATTAATACTCATAATAAATTAAGCTCAGATAAAAATAATTAAAAAAACATTAAACTCAAACTAATATAATTTTATAATCAATTTAACTTTGTAAGTTAAATTAAAACACAATCATAAATTACAATTAGCTAGGAATAATGCACCATGATGACATCAATTTCAATCTCTATTTCAGCGAGTTATATTACGATTGACAAACTTGTTTGGATATAGGCATGAATGCTGATTAGGCAAAATATATCCGTGAAGAATATGATTCACGAACAAGCCGAATAGAAAATAACCATAAGCTACATGACTGAGTTTATCCATAAAAGTCTAAAGTATATAATCCGTTACTTAACTTACTCAAGGATCCATTATGAGTCATAACGCATATTTAAGCACTAAATTATAGAATAAGCCAATACTAATTTTTTACAAATTAATAAATTTAATCTAAAAACTGAGTATAAAATTATGAATAGTTAATTTTTCGAAAAAAATTATTAAAGACGTTTTTTATAATGCTCCATTTTACTGGCATCTCATAACCATCATAATATGCTTATTTGAAAAAATATACGATATATTTATCCATTAATTAATCATTTGCAAAGATAAACCAATTCTAAAAATGCAAATTAAACTCACTTTATTTTTTGTAAGAAAAATGTTTAATAAAAAATAAATGGAAACCGTTAGTATTATAACTAATTAAAAGATATATAACTTTGATAAAATTAAATGATCTTTTCACACATTTATTTTAACCAAACACCGACTTTTTTGAATTTATCGGGATAGCAAAAATAAAAAATTAACGGTATAGTGTAAATGCAGATTAGTCTAGGTTAAAAGCCAAACAATGGTTTTTTTAAAGGTCTGTTCTGAAAGTGATTTTTAAAACAACATTAGTAAAACCGATCCAAATGTATCGTTAATGTTAGCTAAAATGACATTTTGTTAAATAACCAGAAAAATTGATAACATTCTGATTAATCAATAATATTATCAACTAACAGTTGGTCGGAAAGGTAATTATTATTAACTGTATAGAAATGCAGTAAAAGGGTAATAAATAATGGATGAGTTAGAAAAAATAAAAACAATTGAACGGGCTGAATTACTTTCAAGAGTTATTACTGAAAATCTGAATTTAAGGGAACGGGATAAAGACATAGCGCTGTTTTGGTTTCGTGATTTGCTAGAGCCATTAAAACAACAAATATTAAACGAGCAAGCAAACAATCAAAAAGGTAACACAAATTGGTTACCTTTTGATGAAACGTAAAACAATTATTTTTTATTTGGATGAGGATCTTTCACAGAATCACCTTGACCTGACAACACATACCAACCATTTTTGCTATGCGGCTTTTTATTATAATCAGGGCAAGGTGGTAAAGATTTCTTACTTTGGTTTGAATAAATATAACCACAGTCGGCACACTTATAAGTGCCAGCTGAAACATCACTACCGTATGCAGCAAATTTTTGTACCATAATAAGCTTCTCCAGTAAGGTTATGTTTGCGATAAGCACATTACTTATCACTACTATATAAACGCGGTTTCAATAAAAAATCAAGCTTGGTATTAACTTTATTTTGTTCCATTTGGTTAGCTATCAAGAGCAAAATAGTCATATAAAAATGTAATCTATTAAAAATAATAAAATTAATTTGATTTACAAGCGTTATTCATTCACGATAAAATCCTAGGATTAATTAAATTGTAACAATTTTAATAGTAAAATTGGAATTAGTTTGCTCAAAGATACGTTTACCTAAGGTCTACCTTTATCAATTGATTTTTTAACAACCTTTAATTAACGAAATTATTAAGCAATTTTAGCTGATAAAAAATCACCAAACTGGATTATTAAAAATAAAAGATCATTTCAATCCTAATACAACTTATATGTTAAAACGACGTAAGCATTCAAACTCAATTTTTTCTCTATGATTGTTTAGGCTATCTTCTGGATAAATGGTTTCAAAGACATTAACCATTTTAAATTTATTCTGTGAATAATACTCAATACTTTTATGAACAGTTCTTATTCCGCCATGAGCTATTTTTAGCTGCTTAGGTTTATCATAAAAAGTTTTTAAATCAAAGGGGTGTGAATCTGTTTCTGTTTTCCATAAAAGTTGGCCACCTTCTAACAGATAATGAATATTGCCCTTTTCAGTTTTAACTTCGCCATAATCCTCAAAAGCGCCATTACGCCATTTAGCTGACTTCAAATTCGAAACACAAGACCAACTACCAACAAGCATCTGCTCGGTCACTTTATTTTCACTGCATCCAAACATGACTAAACACGCCAGTCCAATAATTATATTTTTATTCATATCATTCCATTACCTATAAATTGAGTATCAATAGTAGGTGATTTAACAATTAGGATCAATTAAAAAGACGAACAAAATTCTTTTATCTCAAAATAAAACAAAAAAACAAATAAAAAAATCAAAAATAGAAGCATATAAAGTAAAAATGCGAACCTGCTTAGGATAATCAATTAATGAAAATTGGTCTATTCTAATAAAGATATCAACCGGCGACTTGACAATTTGATCCATCGTCTACTCAAGTTTAGCAAACTTATTCAAGGTTATTATTCTATTCAACCAATATTCGATGCGCATTACCAAAATCAATAATTGCGCGTCCATTAGGCTGAATAATCACCTCTATAAGCGAAAAATCGGCAATCGTAAATTTTGCCCCCACAGTTAATAGCAAATCATTACCAATTCCAACACAATATGTTCCTGCTGCCACAGCAGATTTAACGCCACTGGTTGAATCTTCAAAGACCATTGCCTGTTTTGCTGCAATATTAAGATGCTTGATAGCCTTTAGATAAGGGTCTGGATAAGGTTTACCTCGAGTGACGCTGTCACGATCAATAATGACCGAAATACACTCATTAACTTCCAATAAATTCATGACCGAATTGACTTTTTCTAGCCAACCACTCGTAACAATGGCGACTTTCACACCGGCTTTATGTAAAGCAGTAATGAACTTAGCAACGCCAGCAATTGGTTTGTAAATAGCAGTGTTTTCAACATAAATAATATGTGCCTGTACTTTTTGTTGATCAGTAATAGGCAAGTCCCCAAATAGAGCCGCAATCGTATGTCGACCAGGTTGACCATGAATATGTCGAACCATCTCTGTTTCGCTAATGGTTCGACCATACATGTGTGCAGCTTCACGCCACGCTCGTTCAATTACCTCACTCGAATCAATCAATACCCCATCCATATCAAACAACACTGCAGTAATTTTAGTAAGTGATTCACTCATAATTTTTTCCTTATCTTTCATGTTACACAAGTCAAAACAACCAATATCTGTTATCCTGACAAAATAATTCCTATCATAGATTTGATTTTAGACTCTGTATAATTCCAATTTTTTAGGATTCAATAAATGCAAGGAATAGATTTAAGATTATTACGTGCTTTTGTAAAACTTGTTGAAACCGGTAATTACGGTTTGGCAGCAAAAGCGTTATTTATTACCCAGCCGGCTTTATCCAAACAAATACAAGCGTTAGAATCTTTAACTGGCGGTCAACTTTTTTTCGAGGTCGGCAAGGTGCAACCGCGACTACTTTTGGTGGTCAACTCTATGCTCAAGCAAAGTCGATTCTACAATCACATGACAATTTTCTTACTTATGCCAAACAGATAAATAAAAAGTATCAACAAACCTTATCAATTGGGTTTAGTCTATCTACCTATCAAAAAATACCATTATGGGTTGATCAATTTGTCAAACAAAGACCTGATTGCCAAGTTACGCTCAATCAGCTTCCTTCAAGTGTTCAAATTAATATGCTATTAGAAGGATCCCTACAAATCGGATTTTTACGGATGCCTTTTACTAATCAACTAAGTTCACAGCTTATTGTCCACGAAAAACTTGCCTTAGCCATTCCCTCTAGTAGCCCTATCGATTGGCATAACTTATCGGCAATTTTAAAGCACTATCCTTTATATCAACTCGATAAAGATCGCTTTCCATGTCTGGCAGAACAAACCGAACAATTTTTGATACAAAATCAACTTCAAACTAATAAAATATTAATAAATGGTGATTTGACAACACTATTAGCGTTAGTTGCTGGCGGCAATGCTATTGCCTTTATGCCACAAAGTATGAAGCAATTTTTGCCAAGGAACGTAAAACTCATCATTCCTAAACAAAAAACAGTACATTGGGACATAGCAATGGCCTGGAATGACAAAGTAATGTGTGATTTTCGAAATATTTTTATTGATGTAGTGAATAAAGATAGCGGTAAAATACAGGGTAATCATTGCTAGTTTTGTTTTTTATCCCCACTAAAGCGCGACTCAAACTCAGCAATCATTTAGGTCAAATTATTATGCTAATATGGGAACTGATCGCAAATGTATTAGCTTGTTAGTTTGAATAATTATTGGATAAATTAATAGCGATCGATGGTATGCATAATTTATGGGATTTTGCCTGATAGCTAATCATTCATAAAAAAATGGGTATATGAACATTCATAATTAACTAATAATGGTGATGTCATTTTATTTTATCTATAATCACGTAACCTATCTATTAAATGTACAAATTTTATATAAAACCTGTTAAAAAATTAAATATTGACTGAATTTATTCAGTTTTAGTTTCATCAGGATCATTTGGCCATAATATTTTCAAATTACCATCAGCCTTCTTTTTTAACCGAAAACTAGCAATCCATGGTTTATCCTCATTATTTTTGAGGTTGGTTGAAACAAAATCAATTGAATAATCCACATCGACTTGAAAAGGATAATCAAAGCGTAAACATTCACCTGCTTTAGCTTGATAAATTGAACCATGATCTTCCTGTTCCCAAATATACCCAATATGCGTTACAAAAATACTGCTAGATGAAATATTAAACACATCAGTTGAACGCGCTTTTTCTTTTGGTATGTTGATGCAAACTTTTTGATTTTGATCTAATTTAACTTCAGCGGTGTTGACTTTATAGGTACAAAAAAAACAGCCGGTTAATAACAAAACAATGGTAATAAAAAATAACGGACGAATTAGATTTAATTTCATTTTGTTATTCCATATAGTGCAGACATGGTTATTTAGTCGCCACATTATCCAATAACCTTATTTTTTAATCAATCAGCTATTCAAAAAACAATGTATAACAATCTTATACATGCCATAAAGTTGAATAAATCATTCATCTTGAAATTAAACTATCTGCGCTTTATGCTTACAAAGCATAACAATAATTAATTTTAAAAATGAGATGAATACCCCTTTTATTTTAGATTGATAGTATTCAAGAGCTAACTAAACTTTTTTAAAGCACTTTGTTTAGAATAAATGGGGAATAAAAAATAGAGATTGAGCATAAAGCAAGTAATTTAATTACTTTACTGTTCATAAATACATGTTCAATTACCATTTAAATAGCACAATCATCATTTTTTGTTATTTTACAAGGCACTTATCCAGATGAAAATTTACATTGTTTTATTTAAATAACCACGCCTTTTAATCACCAATCCTTGCATAAAAATAGTCGACTTTGCTTATCCCTATTATTCAAAAACAGAAATCAATTAGACTGTTTGATTTTAAACGATCAAACTAAGTTTTATAGCTAACATATTGTTATACCGATTAATATTTATAATAAAAGCACTTAAGCAACACGTTTTAAACTGACTTTTCAACTCTGATAGTTTTTTACTATCACAAAATAAGTATTTCCATATTTTACACTTGTTATCCTATGCTTATTGCCAAAAACAGTGATAGTAAATCTAAGGTTTAGATCGTTTTACTCTCGACCTAAACCTTCAGTACACATCAATCACAATATTGTTTAATAAGGAACTTTAGCCGTATGAATTCAAGGATGACATCCACTCAACGATTATCAAATAAAATGAGCATTATTATATCTGCACTTCTTATTATGCTTTTGGTTGGTTCTGTTTATATTACTCAACTTATTTTTCAGGAGATATCGATAAACTTTAACATTGAGATTTTAGATGCAAGATTAGTTTTTAGCTTATCATGTTTTTTTTATGCATTAGCCTTTTTTATCTATGGGCCGTTATCAGATAAACTATCCACACGTCTGTTAGTGACATTTGGCAGTCTTGGCACAGTGCTTTGCCTATGCATTGCCAATATAGTAACGTCATTTAATCTATATCTTAGTGTAATGTCATTAATTGGCTTTTTTGCCGCCTCAGTACCGGCTGCTTTATTTGCTTACACAGCCAAAAATACAGACAACGCAAAATTATCACAAGCAATGGGGATGTTAATTTCGGCCTCAATTGTAGGAATGATATTCAGCCGTAGTTTAGCAGCCATGTTAACCGATATCTATTCTTGGAAAGTTGCTTTTGGGGTTTATGCTTGCCTGATTTTAATTGTCACTATTTTTATTCCATCTGCGATCAAACCCACTTTGAACAACACGGCTAAAATCAGCATCATTGAAACTTATCAACACGCATCAAAACTGCTGTTTAATCGAACTGTCATTATTTTCTTATTGGTTGGATTTTTGCTCTTTTTTGTTTATTTAGGGTTGTCTTCATTGCTCACTTTTTATTTGAAAGGTTCACCATTTTATCTAACCTCAACAGAACTTGGTTGGTTAAATTTTGCAGGAATCAGCGCAATAATTGGTTCGATCATTACGGGAAAATTGGCACAGATTATCAATAAAAACAATTTACTCATCTTATTACTTTTATGCGTAAGTGCTTCAATTACGATCATTGGTTTTGGTACCAACATATTAATGATTAGTTTAGGTATTTTTTGTCTATTTATGTTTGTATTTGGAATTCAACCCATTGTCATGGCTATGCTTAATCAAATTGTACCACTCAACTTACGAGGCGCGGTATCGTCTTTATACTTACTTGCATGCCTTATTGGTGGCAGTTTAGGCACTTATTTATTAGGAAGCATTTATCAACAATTAAATTGGCCTAATTTAATTGTGGCTATCTTAATTTTAACCATACTTAATATTGCTTTAGCTTTACTTGGTATTAAATTAATCAAAATTAAACAAAGCAATACTTAAACAATAGGCGAACATATATCGCAATACTATCACTTTACGAGGAAAAACAATGATCAAAAAAGTATTTTTTCAAATTGCACTATTTATCTGTTTTATTCTATATGGGGAATTAGCTATGGCAAAATTGAATCTTATTGCAAAATCTTTTAGTGCGCCAACCGCTATCGCCTTCGATAGCCAAGGTTCGATGTATGTGACAAATTGGTCTGGAAGTTCAATAGAAAAAATCACAACGGAAGGTAAACGTAACACTATTTATAACAACATATCCTCTCCTGCAGGAATAGTTATTGATAAACAAGATAATATCTATGTTTCATCTTATAGTGGCAATTTTATTTTACAAATCACCCAAGATGGCAAAGTAGAAAAAATATCGACTGACTATCATACGCCAACTGGAATTGCATTTTCTAATACAGGTGAATTGTTGATTACTAATCGCTCCTCTGGCGAGGTTGTCGCTTTGGATTTAACGACAAAGCAAAAAAAGGTTGTTGCAAAAGGATTATCATTACCTGTCGGTGTAACACAATTAGCTGACAATCGCTTAGTTGTGTCACAATATAGTGGACGCTTAACTTTAATCGAACCTAATGGAAAACAGATAGAATTAGGGAGTGCATTTAACCAACCCGGTGTAGGTATAGTAAGTCTTTCACCTAGCGAAGTTGCTGTCATTGATAATGGGGCAGGTGCAGTTCGTAAAGTCGATGTCAATAGCAAAAGTACCACTACACTAGTTACATCATTGTCTGGTGCTGTAGCGTTAAGTCTGTACAAAAACCAATTGTATATCGGTACTTGGGGTGATGAATCGGTTTATCAATTAACTAACATCAACCCATAATAAACACGCTTGATTAATTATCGGCAAAGATAGAATTTTTTAAGGGTATCATTTCAATCAATGTCATTTCGGACCTTTTTAAACAAAATCAGGTCCGAACTTTTAGCCATACTATCATTAGTATGTAAAAATCTTTCTAATTTTTTAATACGATAATATCAAGTGTTTACAATCTATCGCAATGCTATTTTTAAACGTTTAATGGTTATAGAGTTGGTCTAGAGTAAAAACGACAGTAGCCATGAATACGATATTTAATCATGCAAACCACTTGGTAACGCTATCGTCACTCTTTTTACATCACAATTAGTCAAATACCCCTTAAGTAACTACTTATAACGATTTGAAATAATTGATAATTTGTTCATAAATCAAGTTAGCGTGTAAATTATTTCGCCAAACAAGATAAATATCGATATATAATTTACTGGTTTGGGTACTAATCAATTTTTTATACACTACCCCATCAATGTTGGCCTGTGTCATCGACTGAGGTAATAGCATCATACCTCTCCCTAATGCAATATCCAATAACATAGACAGCGTGTCTGGTCGTTCAGCTCGACGAACCAATGGATGATTTAACGTTTTAAATACAGACTCGCACTGTGCATAAAAAGTCTTATTTAAATGGGCTTTAAACCAAAATAACGGTAAATCAGTGACATCATTAAGATCAACATAATCTTGTTGGCTACAAGGATGGCTTTCTGGAAGAACCAAAATAAGCGGCTCCTGATAAATTAGCATCGAATTTTCTTGTTGGTTTCTTGAAGCAAAATCAGATACAACAGCAAAATCCAAATTGCCTTTTTGAAGTTCTAATAACAGCTCTTTAGACGTGTAGTCATGTTGATAAAGTTTTATATTATCATTGAAATTTGCTAAAAACCTTTTGAAAAAAGGTATAAAATCAAAACACAGTGTTTTCGTCATACCTAACATGACTTGATTGCCTTGACAAGATTTAATATTATCCACTGATTGACATAAACTGTTTAATACCTCCAATGCTTGGCTTTTAAATTTTTCACCTTCTTTAGTTAATACCATGTTGTGAGAATTTCTTAAAAATAAGCTCACTTGCAATTTATCTTCTAGTTCTTTTATTTGCACGGATAATGGCGGTTGACTTACACCCAGTTTATCTGCTGCAGCACGAAAACTATGCATTTCACAAATCGCAATAAAATATTGCAATTGCCTGATTGTTGGTAGTTTTTTATTATAAATATCCATATTTTAAATTACTTCGCAATTGATGATTAAATCGATGGGGTACTCAATGTATTTTATCACACTAATTTACCAATAAATTCATGACTTTTCTAAGTTTTAAACATATAGTAAGATTAGTTAAAAGTTTATAGTAAATATTCTAAAGTTGGGATGATTTTACTCTATTTACAATTTACAAACTAATTTAAGATGAGTAGAGTGAAACTAACGCTAACTTGCCACTTGGAAATAATTGAATGGTTAAATTATTGCTAGATAAATTGACCCGTTCATTACCCTGTTCAACTTGCCAAGCGCTACGTTCAGCCCATGATAACCATTTTGCAAGTCGCCAATAATTGTCGAGTTTGCCCAATATTACGGGAAGCTCTTGATTACCGTGAAAATCAATATTAATTACTTCGACAACATCATTAACTGAATAAATGTTGATATTGCCATTCGTCCTATAGACCGTAAAATATGGTTAGATATGCTGTTTGAATTAGGTATTACTCAAACAAAATTATGTGAACGTACAGCAAGTTTAGTAACAGTGTTAACAGTATTGGCTCATCAGGGATTACTATCACTAGTTTGGCCTATTTTTGACTAGATTATTCCCTATACACCAAAGCTACTTGCAGGCGCAGTGGAAGCCGTAATGCAATAGCGGAGTTTTTACCAAAAGTTGAGTACGCTGTAGCACAAGGTTTAGTGGAAGATAAAAACCTACAATTATTAGTCATCAGAACATTGACCGCTAAAAATAGCCAAGCTAGTGCGCTTAAAAAAGCACAAGCCGTTGAGGCTAAATTACCTCAAACCAGCAACAAGCAAACCGAAAGCACCAAAATGATGCTAACCCATGATGATTTCAATAAAATTTGGCCAAAATCACAATATATAGCCGACCTGCCAGATAACAAAATATCAATCAATCCAAGGCATTGTTGCCCAACCCCAACCAAGCGTTGTGACTTACATATTTTCAGTGTTAAATACATGTAGGGATAATACTTTTCTAAAAGCACAAAACATTATTGAAGGTGATCTCATTTTTATAAATGATTGATTCAGTATTCAATTATCTAGATGAGTGAATTCTTTATTTTTTTACGAAAAATTTCAGCAACTAAAATAAAACCTTCGAAATGAAGGTTTTAGGATAATTATGATTAAACGGGGATGTAATTGAATTAGTTATCCATTCCTGTTTTAACATACTGTTTAAATGCAGCCATAGCGCCATATTTATTTGGTACACATCCAAACATATTATCGCAATATGCGGCGATCAAGATTTGATATTTATCAGAAGTAATAGGTTTTTTAGAAACCTGAAATGCT
Organism: Gilliamella sp. B2824; assembly: GCF_026536245.1. Lineage (NCBI taxonomy): Bacteria > Pseudomonadati > Pseudomonadota > Gammaproteobacteria > Orbales > Orbaceae > Gilliamella > Gilliamella sp. B2824. The sequence continues at coordinate 52,808 of NZ_JAFNON010000012.1, forward strand.
AAGTAAGGATCATTCGCTAATGGATTAGCTGTTCTAATAGTCACATCTGTTACTGTTTCAAGTTTCCATCTAGAGTTTGTTGAAACCCAATATTCCGCTCTTTTCCAATATAGAGAACATTGTTCAGCCCCATCGCAGTATAATGGCTCTTTTGCTTTTTGTTCAATCATTGGATCTATATTACTTGCACACCCAACTACAAATAATGCTAAAAATATACTAATTAGTTTTTTCATTGTAACTCCGAATCTGTTTTGTAAAAAAATGACTTTTAATCCATTAATTGATAATCGCGCTACATATGAATATTTTATTCTTTATCGAATTTATATTGTCTAAGTATGTTAACCATCTGATATAAGCGCATGTTATATTAATTTTTTATTATTTTAACCTTTGACTTTGATTTACATTCCTATATAGCTGTGAACTGATTGATTATATTTGCAGTATCATCTTAAGGCTTAGAAATAATTACTCTTATCAATAATTTTTATTTAATAACCATATATTCTATATATAGTTTCTAATATATTAATATAAACTTTACACTTTTTCAACAATGACTTTACACTTTGACGCATATCATCTTTGTTAGAAAACCACTAAATTAATTTCGATTACATTCATTTTCAATATAATTCAATTTTCCAAGAGTAAGATGTGTGTGTTATTGGATAAAGTTTGCAATTAGTATAAAACTGATGCATGAGTAATACTGAATATATCGTCCATAGCTTATTAACCGAAAAAAATAATATTAATAATCAATACCTAGTAATTATACAATCAACCGCGAAAAAATTTGTTAATTTCTTTATGTAATATATTGATGGTTATAGGTTAATTAGAACTAACAAGTTACTTTTTTCTATTGATAATAGACTAATCGACTCCCATGACATCAATAAGTTTTGATTCTTCAAAAATATTGACTTTAAACCTTTTGTAAATTAATGATCAGGTACATTATCTATTCAAAATTACGCTTCTCACTAACCTATTATTTTATAATCATTAATTCGACTATTATTATCAATTCTTATCGAAAATGACCAAGTTATGAGGTTCATAATATTAATGTTGAAGAGGTTCAGTAGTTGGATAATATAGTGTATTTAGTGGCAGTATTTTTTTTACACCTTGTTAAGCGGGTAACCAATATAGTTTGACATTAATTGTTTTACGTTTTGTTAGATTTACTTGGATGTTAGATTGTGTTACTTTCTCTAATAATATTGCATTTTGATTTGAACCCAAAGTCCATCTGTTCAAGTAAAAATGAGGACCAATTGCAATATTTTTAACACCAAGTAACGCACTATCTTATAGCGCTCATTAACACAACTTTTATCTAACATTGCCAGTTTATTTTTTAGTCATGTTAAACCGATTATTTTTAATCAATACTCGACGTTTGATTATGCTTAGTATTCAATACGATAACGACCAACAATATCAAAAATATGATCGTATGTGCTGAGTATTATGCGTTTTTTACCTTTGTGATGAACTTGTTCAACAAGATCAAAACTTGAGGTTAAATATCTTTGATTAGGATAATTATCTAATTTAGAAATAGATAAGTTATCAATATCAGTAAAAATAAATTTTACCCATACATCAGGCACGTTCAACACTTCGGGCTGACAATTAGCTAGCGATAGTGACGTTTCAACAATCAATGTAAACGGGTAGCAATCCAAGTTAACCTTTTTTAGAATTAATGCGTTTCGAGCATAAATAATGCCGTATTTGATTGGTATCGCTTTAGTTATCATTTTTTTTACTTTGTCATAACTTCTTTAAAATTAATTGGAACTTATTAAATTATAACATTATATGGTGTTAACAATATAACATTTAATTTAACAGTATGTTATTCAACAATACTTTGCATTACATTGATTTAATTAAATTTAATAGCTTATATTTAAGTAAGTTAAAAATTTAAGTCTTATTGCTACATTGGCATAATGTTATAAGCATCAATCACAAAGTAGGCAAAATTATTCAATATAATTTTAAGTGTCAATGCCATTTAATAGTCTTTATTCTGTTATGTAATAAAGACGACTTAATTCATTTTATAATACGCTATAGGCTTTTAGCTTTTATTTAACGTATCTAAAAAAAGGTAAATAGAGATAACAACTCATCAAATGAAATAAATTCATTTCGTTTATTGAGCTTATATTGGCTGGTAGTGATATCTATAATTTCAGGCATACAGCTTAGCAATCGAATAACGACAATTATCAAGTTAAAGCGATGTTACAAGCCGTTATCCCTTTTTATAATGAAAATTTTTCCCATTTATTGTCAGACTTATCAAATATTTCTTTTTTATCAATTCGCCATTGTTTATGAGTATATATTAAGGAATAACGAAACTGACTTTTAAATTCTGTATGTTGTTGCGTATAAATGAGTAGTTTGTTTTCTGATAGTTGTTCTGTTTTTAGTATTTCTTCATCGGGTGAATACTCTGGTGGATATCCACAGTCTAATGAAACTTGGCGACCGTACTTTCTTTCTTTAATAGTACAATACTGATTGAATATAGTATTTAACTCACTTCTCATCTTATCTTTTAAAGGCTCGTCATCCTCACCATTTTCGATTAGCTCGCAAAGTGGTTCACAATATCCTTCCCACTTATTCATATCCGTTATAAAATTTTTTAACACTGATACAGCCTGCTGTACATTTTTTTCCATATTATTCCTTAACTAACAAATATATATTTTCTTTCCATTTCTTTAAACTTTGAATGATTGATCCTAAGGCGATCTATTTTATGGCAGGTTATTTAACAACAATAACCCAATGCTAATTCATTTCTCGATAAACGTCTAAAAATGAATCAATAAAAATCAGAAACAACGCTTCAATTCAATACGAATTAACTTAATCACTTTCTCTAATTTGTGCTAAAGCTTGTTCAAGACGACTAACGTTTTGATATTTATTAGCAGCAGTTGTTTTGTCTACTGACGCTAACCAATCATCTACTGCTGTTTTAAATAATTCTAAGCCATCTGGCGTCAGGTTTGACTTTTTAATCACCGTATCAGTCTTCAAATTTCCTTTTTTATCAAATGGTTCAACACCGATCAATAATTGATGTTGTTTTAAAAAAACCAATAAAGCAATTGAAGACTGTATGATAGGCTCAGGTAACTGATTGATTTTATTAGTAGCCAGTGACACAGCAACATCGTATACGATAAAATCGACTTCTTTGTTTTTATTTTCCCTAATCTTTGCCAAACCTTTTTCAAGACGGCTGACGTTTTGATATTTATCAGCAACAGTGCTCCTGTCTAGATAATTATACCAACCATCTACAGCCGTTTTATATAATTCTAAGCCATCAGGCGTCAGGTTTGACTTTTTAATTACCGTATTGGTTTTCAAATTTCCTTGTTCATCAAACGGCTCAACCCCAATTAATAATTCATGTTTTTTTAAAAAGCTCAATAAAGCTGTTGAGCTCTGCATGATGGGTTCTTGCCACCATTTGTTTTTATTTTTAGTAAGCAACATTGGTAAATTATGTAAAGCATAATCGTTTTCATCCCTTGCTTTTATAAAATCTCTAATTTCGGTTAAACCATTTTCAAGTCGATTGAAGTTTTGATATTTATTAGCAGCACTACTCCTGTCTAAATATTTTAACCAACTATTTACAACTGTTTTAAATAATTCTAAGCCATCAGGCGTCAGGTTTGACTTTTTAATTATTGTATTAGTTTTTAATTTTCCTTGTTCATCAAACGGTTCAACACCAATCAATAAATCATGTTTTTTTAAAAAACGCATTAAAGCTGTTGAAATTTTAGTGCTATGCTCTTGCCAAAGATTTGTTTTATTTTTAGCTATCAACATGGGCAAATCATATAAAATAGGATCTGGTTTATCCATTATTTTCTTCCTCCCACTTTTGATACGCTACAGTTAATAATATTATGTTAGTTAAGCTTTACGACTATATTTCGCAAAAATTAGGACCACTTTGGGCATTTTTCTTTTTTATTATTCATGAGCAAATATTCAAAGCATTATACCGAGTTATTGCTCCAATCAATCCACTATTTTATATTCAACTATCATCAGCTTAATGGTATAAGAAAACGAAGCAATTCATTTTGAATAGTGTTTTCAGATACATCATTTAACATATTTTCCTAAGTGATAAATATCAGTTGCTTCTTTATCCATGTCAAGGCAGCCTAACGCCCCCAAATCCAAACTATATATATAATTAGATTCATTATCTTTTTTTACAGATACAAAATAGCCTATATCACCATCTTGACCGATTAAAAAATAATTAGGCTCAACGTCTTGTATATTATAGGTACTATTTCTCTCTTTAATATTATTTATATTATAGATGTATATGTACTCTTCCCTTTCATTGATTAATTCATATGGCTCTTTATCTTGAACCTCTTCGGATAAAAATTTTACATACAAATTCGGAAATTTAATATTCATCTCTTGCTCAAGAATATTCAACATTTCAATAACTCTTTTTTCCATCTAAAATTCTCCATTCAACGAATAGGGTATAATTCAAAAACAAAATTGTTAGTATTAAAGTTAGCATATCATCAAAATATTTTTAGCCTTTTTTTAAAGCTTGTAAAAAAAGCTTTGGTGACTATTGTTTTAAACCATTCAGATGAAGTATGTTTAATGCATCTCTATCGAATAGCGTCCTCTGATATTTCATAAAATATCTTGTTTCAGATTAATGCAATTTCAACAATAACAACTTTGAAAGTAGATATTTACCTAATGTTGTCATTTTTCTCATGAAGAATCTTAATAAACAAACTATGTATGTCATGACAAAATTTTGAATTCTCAATGAGATCAGGTAACACAAGTACATAATAAAAGACCTGGTTAAACTGCAAATTTATATCATAGGGTTCAAAAATCAGAAGCATTATCGAATTCAAATAAAGTTGCTATTCCATTTAACTGTGTGCTTTTTGCTTCAATTAAAAAACAACCTTCCCCTTGTAAATCTAAATTGTAACCATGATTATCATGATAATCTCGCATTTCATCATTTTTATAACAAAATAGAAACTCTTCATCTCTAAAACTACTTTGTTCATATTTATAATTAATAGATGATAATTTTTTAATTAATGAAAACCATACATCATCGACGGATTTATCGGTATAAAATCCATACATATTACCAGTCCATTCCATATTTTCCCCTCAAACTCACTCACAATAGTAAATTCTTGTTAATATCGCTTTGAAGTTTATTTTTTTATCTCAGTAAAATGTTTTCTATGTATCGTCTTAAAAAAACATTTTGTCGTTTAACTATTTTAGACTTAGCGCTATCAACTTTAAATAAAATAGAGTGTTATTCTTTTATTTAATGCCCGATGATGTTTTACGATATATCGGTCTAAGGCATCATAGGCGTTCGGTAAGTTTAATTTTTTAATGGGAGATTTCGGTTAAACGCTGGTGGCGTTTTATATGCTAAGTAAGGTAAATAATGCCTTAAGTTCTATTCATTCTAGTGTCACCATTCATCTATATCTTTTGCATCAATATCTTTTAACCATTTTTGATATTTTTCTGGATCTTTGGCAATCAATGTTTTTAATTTTTCAAACACTTCGTTTATCCCTGAAGGATCCACTTTATATTTATTAAATACAAAAATAATTCCCTCTTCTATGGTATCAAGCATATAAAACATTTGTTGTGTGTAACAATTAAACGTTTTATAAGGTATAAAAATTGAGAAATTAACCACTTTTCGTTTTGACGAGGCTAACGGGCCGTAAACTAAATCTTTGTTTTCTAGTGTGGCAGAGATAGTAAAGAATAAATCATAATCTGTTGTTTTAAATAATTTGTCATAATATGGAAGCGTTTTGTTTAATTTATTAAGATTTTCTATCAACGGATTAAAAACCGTATTTCTAATTTCATAATAAACGCCAACTTCAGCCCACAAAAATGGAAAATTAATTTTCATTACATGGCCTTTCGGTTTATCACTGTTTTTGGTTTAAGTAAAATTTTAGATAGTTATAACTTTTTATCTATAATAACTCATTTTATACATAATCCTATTGCATAACACAATTCTTCAATAAAAAACTAACATGATCCTATAATTACAAGACCTGAAGGCAGTTGTAGGCTTTGTTCGCACGGTCTTATTTGGTGTTTGTTGATACGAACTTCAATTAGGCGACGTACGGCATCGTAGTGGTAATAATAGGTACTGCTGGCGGTCTGTTTGCTGTGGGCGCATCCCGTTTTCGTCGTAGGTGTATAAAGGTGGTGTTAATTTGTTTGCTTAGTTAATTGTATCGATGGCTGCGTGTGCCTTAAGCGTTGGTTTCACTTAAAAGCATATCCTTAAAACGGTAGCTGAAATGATGTGTTGGCTTCGGCTAGGGTCAATGTAATGGTAATTTGAAAAGATGATAACTTGAAAACAGATTAGCCCTTCAAACTTTATCTTGGCAACCTCGTTCTTTTCCTATTTAGTAGACTATAGTTATAACTTGTTCCATCCAAACCTTAATAAAGGTCTTGCGCTCGAGTCTTTATACTAGTGTAAATATTCTTCTTTAGTTAAAGGTTTTTGGATAGGTGCTGGCGGTGTTACATCAGAGGAAAAAAACTTTGAGATTCATCCCAATTAATGCCATTTTCATAGAATTTAAGTAGATGTATTTGGATATCTTTAGAACTTCCATGCATTCCCACATTCTCTTTTGTATGAATAATATCTAAGTGATCTTTTACGGTTAGCTGTGGAATCAAAACTTTTTGATCTACAAAAGTATATCTATCATCAATTTACACCAGACCTATTTTTTCAGCTAATGGACCTGTATAAGTGATAATTTTAGGCTGCTGTGGGCGTACATTTTTTCGTACATGTTCATCTTGTATAGAAACGAATAACTCTTTAAGTGTGTGCAGCTACTGAATAGGTAAATAAAATATTAACCTTATTCAGGTCTACCCCATCCCATTCATCTTTATCATTAAATATATTAAAAAACTCCATCCAATGGTTTTTTCTGGATTGCGCTAATGAATACAACCCATCTTTTATATAGACGCCGAATACTGTATTTTCTTGACTGCGTTGTTTTTTGATTAACATTTCTTTCCACCAGTTTTTTAAGTATTTATTAAAAAACACATACAATTTTATTATGAAAAAAAGATAATATTCATGTTTAGTATTAGTTATTAGTTATTAGTTATTAGTATAGTAATTATTTTTCAATGCAAATTAAGTTGATATCAAATGATTATTTTAATTCATTAGATAACTAAATTGATATCCATAATAAAAATAGATGCCATAAAGAAAACTTAATGTATATTCAGCTTAATATTAAAATTTTTCATTAATTGTTTAATATGATAATCATTGAGTGGCGATACGCGAGGCAAAGATTCAGCTTCTTTTTCAGATATCAATGTTTCATTTTGCCATATGTCTACTTTTTTAAACCAAGGCTCTATCCCATATGTAAAATATACATTTTGCATATTACTGGGTGAGTAGTTTTGTTGATGCCCAATTATTCTCCAATCACCTTCAAATTTTCTATCAAATAGTAAATAGCTATCTAATATTACCGGATCAATCATTCGGTGAGCATTTCTAATTTTTGCTTCTGATAAATCTGGAGAATTGGAAATAATATCAAAAATCTCAGCAATATGGCCAACTATAAATTTAATAACAATTCTTCCAAAACAATAATTTTGATTATCTAATTTAAAACAGAATATGTCTCCTGCTTTAATGTAGCGTAACATCGTACGAGGTTTTTTATCCCAACCCCATATTTTAAAATCATTCATTAGCACTTTCCTTTCCCTGACTTACCCTTCTTTACATCACTCGCTTTTTTAATGTTATAGGCTTATTTAAATATTTTAGCTCTGTCATCATTATGCTGATAGTTAAAGGAATTATATTTATTTCCTCTATTTGTAGAAGACATTTTTTCTTCTATTTTACCAGTTTTCGTTCCATACGTTTCAATATACTATTGTTCATAACCTCTTGCGTGCCCATATATAATATTTTTTCTAATACTTCCATTCATCCAGATGCAGATAATCTTCCAGTTTCTCGATGTTCAATCGTTCTTCTGTCAATGTCATTGGTAATGTCAATATAGCAAGGTTCTCTAGCTCCTTGGTCATATAATGCATAAACAAAATATCCAGGTTCATCTGTCGATATTAACCCCCAAGGATCGAATCCACATCACCCCATTAGGCGCATACTGATACAGATTAAACCCACTCGATAGCCCAATCGGGTCCAGCTGCGTGAATCTGCCTATATCAGGGTCATAGTACCTAAAAGTATTGTAATGTAAGCCCGTTTCTCTGTCTAAATACTGTCCCTGATACCTTAGGTTCTGTTGTATCTGGCTGTGTTCGATTTCCTGTATCGGTTTGCCCCACAGCTAATAGCTACACGTCCATACAATGTGACCGTCTTCATCAGTAAGCTCTTCCGGTGCACCATTTACATCGGTGTGGTAGTACAGCACTTTTTGTTCCGTACCGGTGTTGCTGTCTATTCGTGCCAGTGGTTAGTAGCTGCTTTCAACGGTATAGATATATACGCTGTGCTGTTTGTTTGGGCTGGTTTCTTGAATCATGCGTAAACCATCCCACAGGAAACGAGTTCGGTTATACGCTTTGCCTGCTAGGTCTATTTGGTGTTTTTCAATACGTCGGCCTAAGGCGTCGTAGAGGTAGCCATAGCGTTCAGTACGGTTTAATTTTTCGATACGAACTTCGATTAAGCGGTGTTCGGCATCGTAGTGGTAATACTGGGTACCGCTGGCGGTCTGTTTGCTGTGGGTGCGACCGTGTTCGTCGTAGGTGTATAAAGGTGGCGGTAATTTGTTTACTTAGTTAATTGTAGTGATGGCTGCGTGTGCCTTAAGCGTTGGTTTCACTTAAAAGCATATCCTTAAAACGGTAGCTGAAATGATGTGTTGGCTTCGGCTACGGTCAATGTAATGGTAATTTGGGAAAGGTGATAAATTAAAAGCAGATTCGCGCTTCAAAATTTATCTTGGCAACCTCGTTCTTTTCCTATTTAGTAGACTATAGTTATAACTTGTTCCATCCAAACCTTAATAAAGTTTTTGCATACAAGTTTTTATACTAGTGCAAATAATCTTCTTTGGTTAAAGGTTTTTGGGTAGGTGCTGGTGGTATTACATCAGGAAATAAAAATTTTTTAGATTCATCCCAATTGACTCCCGTTTCGTAAAATTTAAGTATACGTTTTTGGATATCTTTAGAATCTCCGTGCATGCCTGCTAATTCTTTTGTATGAATAATATCTAAATAATCTTTTACAGTTAATTGAGGAATCAAAACTTTATTATCTACGGTATCATATCTGTCATCCATTTCCACCAGACCTCTTGTACCAGCCAAAATATCTGTTATTGCAATAATTCTAGATTGCTGTGGGCGTACATTTTTTCGTACATGTTCATCTTGTATAGAAACGAATAACTCTTTAAGTCTGTGTGCTGCCACTGAATAGGTAAATAAGATATTAACCTTATTCAGGTCTACCCCATCCCATTCATCTTTATCATTAAATATATTAAAAAACTCCATCCAATGGTTTTTTCTGGATTGCGCTAATGAATACAACCCATCTTTTATATAGACACCGAATACTGTATTTTCTTGACTGCGTTGTTTTTTAATTAACATTTCTTTCCACTTGTTTTAGATTTGGTTTTATTTTTTAATGCTCCTCCGCCTCAGTTAAGTATTCCTACTGCTTTGAAATATATAGTTAAAGCGTACGAAGTTTTGGTTTTCAATGCGGCTGTCTTGGTTTCGTCTTTGGCCTCGTAGGTTAGCAATCGCATCGTATTATAGTAGTATTTATATTATTCCAAAGAGTTATTTTTGTTTACAAATAACTTTCCACCGACTGATAAATTTTTAGGCAATCTTTTAACATTTGTATTGACTAAATTTAAATTTCCATCAACTGACAAATTGTCAGGCAATATATCGATTGAAGTGTTAGTTAAATTCAAATAACCAGCAATTTTTAAATTTTCTGGTAATTTTTTTATATTAGAAAATCCCAAATCTAAACTGCCGTTGATAGAAAAATCTTCAGGTAAAATTTTGATTGGAGTATGTCTTAGAATTATATCACCATTAACAATAATATTTTTTGATACAAACTCAATTTTTGAAAACTCACAGTTTAAAGAGCCACTAACAAATAAATTTTCCGGCAATGTTCTTATATCACTATAGCTCAGATCTAAATTGCCACCAATAAACAAATTTTTGGGTAAAAATTTAATTTTAGTGTTTCTTAGATTTAAATTTCCTTGAAGGGAAAAATTTTCAGGTAATAATTCAATATTACTATATTTCAAATCTAAATTGCCGAGAATAATTAAATCATGAGGTAAAATTTTAATTTGTGTGTGACTTAAATCTAAATTACCTTTAATTAACATTTTTTTTGGTAATATTTTTATTTTTTTTGATTTTACATTCAAATTACCGCCAATTGTTAAATTATCAGGCAATGTTTCTATTTCTGTGTTTATTAATTCTAAACTTCCACCTATAAAAAAATTGTCAGGTAAATTTTTAATTTTCGTGTTTTTTATGAATAGATCACCACCAATTAATAAACTTTTAGGCAACTGTTCGATATCTGTATTATCTAGACTTAGAAATCCCTTAATTGATAGATTTTCTGGCAATACTTTTATATTAGATGAATTCAAAATTAAAAAACCATTAATAATAAAATTATCTGGTAATGTTTTTATTTTTGTAAATGCTAAATCTAAACTTCCTTTAACATTTAAATCATCAGGTAACATATATATTTCTGTATGATTTAAACTTAAAAAACCACCAACAGATAAATTATTAGGTAAAATCTTAACGTTAGAATATTCTAAATATAAATCACCCTTTATAGATAAATTATCAGGCAATGTTTCTATTTTCGTATGAGCAAGTAATAAATTACCATTCACACATAGATTTTTAGGTAATACATTAATTTTTGTATATCTTAAATCTAAACTACCACGAACATCCAAATTTTGGGGTAACATTTTAATTTTTGTATTTCTTAAATACAAATTACCATCAACACGTATTTTATTAGGTAATGACTTAATTTTTGTATATGCTAAATTTAAATTTTTCTTAACAAATAAATTTTCTGGTAATATGTTAATATTTAGGTATTCTAAATTTAAATTACCGTTAACAATCAAATTATTAGGCAATGTTTTAATTTTAGTATATCTTAAATCTAAATCATTATGAATATAAATATATTGGTCTCTTATATTAAATTTAATTTTTTTCTCATTGAGAAAATCAAAAAAAGCATTCAAACATATATCCTTTAACTAATAAACATGTTAATTTTTTATGGTATGTTGGCTATTATTGCAGTTCAAGATAAGTAATAAAGATTTAATGAACATGTTTTTTATGGGTAGAGTTGTTCTTCATAACCATTAGGATATTTACTTGTTATTTTAACTAATTCCCCTTTGTTGTATTCAAAAAAATTGGTAAAGCATGTACACTCATTTGTTTCATGTTGTCTGATTTTAACATTTATCTCTGTAAGCTTATCATCATTATAAATATATTCCCAAACTCCATATCCATATTTAGAATAATTTATCCAATATTTTGCTTGCTTTTTTTCATTTATCAAAAATGAAATATTACGTACATCATTTGTACCACTTGCAAAATAGATTGATTCAATATGATTTTCATCATAAAAATAGTACTCTTTATTAACAATATTTTCTGATTGACCATAAATTTCAATTAAAAGCAAATTATTATTATTATCAAAGTAATATACATGTGTATAATCGATATTTTTTGGTAATGCCTTTAATTCTCTACCCTTTTTGAAACCATCTAGCTGAAAATCAAATGGTTTAATATTAACACTTGGACCTTTAGATATTTTTTTATATGCAAATTCTGACAAAGCATTTTGATAATATTCATCATTTATTTTTTTGGGGGACAACATAATATTTTCATATTTTTTCTTAAGGATATTTATTATGTTAACTAAATTCAATTTTCCTAGTTTAATATTTAAATGTTCCATTTAATAGCTCCTTACCTATCTTTATCAATTCATTAGTGAATTCATTAGAGTCATTTATATTTATAAGTCTATTATAAACATTCTCCATATATATATCAGTATGAACTTTAGAATGAGCAATTGCTTTAGTTTGTGCCTTTGCTTTATCTTTAGAAGAAGTCGGTAAATATGCCCCATTTTCAAATGAATTTTTATCCACTTTTAGCACTTCCATCTTATCTCTAAGTTTTACCATTCTTACATCTTGTGAATTAGACATAACAATATGGTGTGCTGAATAATTATAGTTTGGCACAGGTACATGCGCATTTTTCATATTAGTACGTAATTTTTTAGCATCTGTACGACAACTCCAGCCCCACGGATCAATCCAAGTCAACCCATTAGGCGCATACTGATACAGATTAAACCCACCCAGCAACCCAATCGGGTCCGGCTGCGTGAATCTGCCTATATCCGGGTCATAGTACCTGAAAGTATTGTAATGTAAGCCCGTTTCTCTGTCTAAATACTGCCCCTGATACCTCAGGTTTTGTTGTATCTGGCTGTGTTCGATCTCCTGTATCGGTTTGCCCCACAGCTGATAGCTGCATGCCCATACAATATGACCATCTTCATCAGTAAGTTCTTCCGGGGCACCGTTGACATCGGTGTGGTAGTACAGCACTTTCTGTTCCGTACCGGTGGTGGTCTCTACTCTGGCTAAGGGTTCATAGCCGCTTTCATCCGTGTAGATATAGACGCTTTTGCTTCTGTCGGTACGGGTTTCCTGAATCATGCTTAGCCCGTCCCACAGATGGCGTTTCGTTTATCAGATGTCTTTCCTGACTATTGTTAATAGCCAGGTTTACTAAATTGAATTATATGGATCAATCTATTCCTTTTACTTTATTTTTAATAAAAAACTGTCGTAATGACTCTGAAATCACAATTCGCCCTATAGATTCTTCACATCTTGCCATACAAAATTGTTCATTTATATTTTCTTTAAAGACCATTTTATAAAATTCTTTTGGTCCATCAGGCAAACTCTCTAATAATGGTATATATTCAGATTTATTCATATCAATACAGGATATTAAACGCAGAATATTTAATACCTTATAACCAGAATGGCTGCAACCATTAACAGTTATAGTTGCATCTATTAGCTGGACATCATGTAAAAAATCTTGATTGTTTGAAAGTAAATTGGCAAGTCTAGGCGAGATAAAAACAGGACCATCACTGAAATAAATATCATAAGAGAGTAAACGTTTTTCACTGACTTTTTTTTCTATTTTAAAAACTATTGGTTTATTTGATTGAATTTTTTTGCATTGTAAAAGTTCGTAATAATCATCTCCAGTTGAGATATATTGGAACCAATAACTATTAGGATAATTACTTATCATAAGTTCATAAATCATATCAACATCCATTAGACGACCTAATTGAATTTTTATTTAAAATAGTTTTTCCACTACGTAAACCAATTCTTCTTAAAAGTATTGTAATGTAAGCCAGTTTGTTTGTCTAAATATTGCTCTTGATAGCTTAGGATTCTGCTGTATTTCTGTTAGGTGGTGTTCTGTTCATAATGATAATGCTTGTCTGTGTTTGTTGTGGGGATATCTGTTTGCGTCGTAGGTGTATTACAGGCCACGGAAGTGAAGTAGCTGGTTAAAGCGGACCAGGTTCTGGTTGTCGGTACTGCTGTCTTGGTTGCGTCTTTTATCCAGCAGGTTGGCGGCGGCATCGTATTGTAGGGTTTCCCAGTAGGCTTGGTTGCGGCAGCTTTCGATTCGGCCGGTGACGTCATAATGGTAATCGGTCTGTCCCTGACGGGTGTTTTTTTACTCACCAATCTGTCCAGATTGTCGTACTGGTAACGGCGGTCGGTAAGAATGTCGGGCAGGATAGCCGAAAAGATTGGGAAAATCTTTTCGGCATGCTATTATGTTTTCAAAAGAATAAGTATTTTGCTATTTAACCTTGACTTTCTCTACACATACCCCAACTAATTTGATATTTTTTATCCTTTCATAAATACTTTCATATATTAGCAAACCCATTTCAGTACAGCATATTGGGTAAGGTGGATATTCGCTCTCAAGTAAAAACCTCGGCGCTCTTTCTAGTCTTGAGTGAAAATGGCATTCAGGGCAGACAAAAAGACGCTCATTTTCAGGAATAGGTTGTCCATCAAAAATATATGGTTTTTCACCTCTAAGTACAACGTAATCATATTTACTAATAAAAGTTATAAATGGCTGTTTATACTTCTCACTTTCCACTTTATTATAAATAGAACCTATATTTAAATGTTTTTCAGCCTCTTCACCCAGCAAATTCAATAAGCGCAGCGACATGATACTAGGTATCAGAAGACGACCTACCATTGGCATATCTAGGTTTTTCCTTATTTTCCCATTCGTAATCACATCCATACTACCGTGAGGTAGTTTTAGTCTATGGCAATAATGACAAAATTGCTCTCTGTTTTTAAGCTTCCATCTGGAATCAAGATCGAAAGTGTCTATTCCTGAATAATACAGGTGATAAAGTGGCTCACGCTTCATTTCTGTATACCTTATATCTGTTATTAATTATATTTTCCCAAACAGCACCAACAAGCCTGCTATTATGATTTCAAGAATACGTATCTTGCTATTTAATCTTGACTTTCTCTACACATACCCCAACTAATTTGATATTTTTCAGCCTTTCATAAATACTTTCATATAAAAGTAAACCCAAGTCCGTACAGCAAATTGGATATTGTGGATATTCGCTCTCAAGTAAAAACCACGGCGCTCTTTCTCTTCTTGAGTGAAAATGGCATTCAGGGCAGACAACTAGACGCTCATTTTCAGGAATAGGTTGTCCATCAAAAAGATATGGTTTTTCACCTCTCAGTACAACGTAATCATATTTACTAATAAAAGTTATAAATGGCTGTTTATGCTTTTCACTTTCCACTTTATTATAAATAGAACCTATATTTAAATGTTTTTCAGCCTCTTCACCCAGCAAATTTAATAAGCGCAGCGACATACTACTAGGTATCAGAAAATAGCCTGTATTAGCCATATCTAGGTTTTTCCTGATTTTCCCATCCGTAATCACATCCATACCCCCGTGAGGAAGTTTTAGTGTATGGCAATAATGACAAAATTGCTCTCTGTTTTTATGTTCCCATTCGGGAATGAGATCGACAGTAACCATTCCTGAACAATACAGGTGATAAAGTGGCTCACGCTTCATTTCTGTATACCTTATATCTGTTATTAATTATATTTTCCCAAACAGCATTAACAAGCCTGCTATTATGATTTCAAGAATACGTATCTTGCTATTTAACCTTGACTTTCTCTACACATACCCCAACTAATTTGATAGTTTTCAGCCTTTCATAAATACTTTCATATATTAGTAAACCAAATTCCGTACAGCATATTGGATATGGTGGATATTCGCGCTCAAATAAAAACCTTGGAGCTCTTTCTCTTCTTGAGTGGAAATGGCATTCAGGACAGACAACTAGACGATCATTCTCAGGAACAGGCTGTCCATCAAAAATATTTGGCGTTTCACCTCTCAGTACAACGTAATCATATTTACTAATAAAAGTCATAAATGGCTGTTTATGCTTTTCACTTTCCACTTTATTATAAATAAAACCTATATTTAAATGTTTTTCAGCCTCTTCACCCAGCAAATTCAATAAGCGCAGCGACATAATACTAGGTATCATAAGATCGCCTACCATGGGCATATCTAGGTTTTTTCTAATTTTGCCATCCGTAATCACATCCATACCACCGTGAGGTAGTTTTAGTCTATGGCAATAATGACAAAATTGCTCTCTGTTTTTATGCTCCCATTCGGGAACGATATCGACAGTGTCTATTCCTGAATAATACAGGTGATAAAGTGGTTCACGCTTCATGGATATTCCTTAAATTTACCATTATTTATATTTTTCCAAACAGCACTTTCAATATTCGTATTGTTTTGTGCATTAGTTTTGTGTTTTTCGATAAGAACTTTTATCAAATGGTTAGCTACTTTTGCAATCTATCTAAGGCAATAACGCCTTAAGCGCTGTAAATTTTTAAAATTTTCAGTCCTCTAGATCTTTTAGCCATTTTTGATATCTTTCCGGATCTTTGGCAATCAATGTTTTTAATGTTTCAAACACATCTTTTATTCCTGAAGGATCCACTTTATATTTATTAAATACAAAAATAATTCCCTCTGCGATGGTATCAAGAACATAGAACATTTGTTGCTTATAACAACTAAACGTTTTATAAGGTATAAAAATTGTGAAATAAACCACTTTGTTTTTTGACGATGTTGTCGGACCGTAGACTAAATTTTTGTGTTCTTGTGTAGCAGATATGGTAAATACTAATTCATAATCTGTTGTTTTAAACAATTTGTCATAATGTGGAAGTGTTTTGTTTAATTTATTGAGATTTGATCTCCACGGATTTAAAACCGTATTAGTAATCTCGTAACAAACGCCAACTTCAGCCCACAAGAATAAAAAATCAATTTTCATTACATCATCCTTTCGATTTATCACTGTTTTGATTTTAAGTGCTATTTTCCATTTAAACAACAATATATATTCAGCACAATTAAATTTTTTTAATGGGAGATTCAGTGAAAAAGCTGGTGGCGTTTTATATGCTAAGTAAGGTAAATAATGGCTTAAGTTTTATTCACTCTTGTGTCACGCTATCTAATTGCTGTTTGGCATAACTCACTACATCCTCAATACTCGATCGGTCTAAACTCGCTATCCTGTAGGTTGATGTGGCATGGTATTGTGGGCTACCCAGTAAGCTTGTCGTTTATTCTAAAATGAGATTTTTTAATTTATTCGATATAATTGCAGGAGGAAAATTGCTATTTTGATAAATGATAGTAGTGCCGCTATTAAATTCTATTTCAATTTGTTCAATATCCGTTTCTTGTTTTATTGTATATTCTGGTAACAGTAAGATCGTATTAGATTGTAATAGATCATTAAATGTTGTTTTCATTATCCCGTGATAATCACTTAAATTGATATAGTTTATATAATTGATGTTTTTGGACAATTTATTATCGATTGTTTCATACCCATTTCGCTGTTTTTTGGGAATGCATATTTCTATATTAAAAAGATTTAAAGTTGCCGTATACAAAAAAGCTGATTTCATCACACTTAATTGACAATCATTAATAAATGTCTATTTTCTGGAGTTGAAAAACACGCTAAAAACCACCTTTTTTATAACATCTACGATATCTAAATCTACCATACTCATATTTGACATCCATTTTTTAGCGCTTTAATCCATCAGGTATCATACAAAACAACGACACGGTGTGATACATGTAATTTTTGCCGTTCAATCGATGCCGTATAGTGTTACTCATTAAATCGGTCAATATTAAGATCACAGCACAGATAAAATAAAGTCTACCACTCAATCCCTTTAGTCACTATTGATATATATATTTAATCCATCATTAAAAGATTCTTTTAAAAAATTAATAAAATCAATAATTGATTGCGGTTGGAATTTTTTTATTTTAATAAGATTTTCAAGTTCTTTTATTAACGGCTGAATTTCCCCATATAGAATAATTGTATCAGCATAATAATCATCAAGTTTTTTTATTATTGAATACTGATTTATTGGTTTTGCTTTATTGAATAATTCATCGTAATCAAATTTTTCAAGTGAAAATATCGGTGAATTTTCATCTATTTCTTTTTGATTACTTGATGCTATAAAATCCAAAGCCATAAATACCTCATATTTTAATTATTATCTATTGTGAGATGTTTATCTTACTTCATTATTTTTACTTTCTCGAATTTTAGCTAAAGCTTTTTCAAGCCGACTAAGATTTTGATATTTGGTTGTAACTGTACTTCTAGCTAAATAATCAAACCATCCATCAACAGCAATATCAAATAACTCCTGACCTTCTGGTGTAAGGTTTGATTTTTTAAGAACCGTATCAGTTTTTAAATTACCCTCTTCATCAAACGGTTCAACATCGATCAATAATTCATGTTTTTTAAAAAACCAAATAAAGCTGTTGAGCTTTGCATAACGCTATCTTGCCACCATTTGTTTTTATTTCTAGTAAGCAACATTGGTAAATTATGTAAAGTATAATCAATTTCGTTCATTATTTTATTTCACTAACAGTTAACTATCGGGTCAGGCTACGTGAATATGTCTATATCAGTACGAAAATATGAAGTCATTATCAATATACTGTTTGGATAAATTTATTCCTTTTACTTTATTTTTTATAAAAAACTGTCGTAACGACTCTGACATCATAATTCGCCCTATAGATTCTTCACATCTTGCCATACAAAATTGCTCATTTATATTTTCTTTTAAGACCATTTTATAAAATTTCATTGGTCCATCAGGATAATCATCTAATATTGGTACATATTCAGATTTATTCATATCAATACAGGATATTAAACGAAGAAAATTTAATACTTTATAACCAGAATAGCTGCAACCATTAACAGTTATAGTTGCATCTATTAGCTGGACATCATTTAAAAAATCTTGATTGCTTGAAAGTAAATTGGCAAGTCTAGGCGAGATAAAAACAGGACCACTACTGAAATAAATATCATAAGAGAATAAACGTTTTTCACTTACTTTTTTTTCTAATTTAAAAACTATTGGGTTATTCGATTGAATCTTTTTGCATTGTAAAAGTTCGTAATAATCATCTCCTGTTGAGACATATTGGAACCAATAACGATCAGGATAACAAGAAGATATCATAAGTTCATAAATCATAACAACATCCTTTAAAATGCTTAATTGAATTTTTATTTAAAATAGTTTTCCACTACGTGGTTCAATTCTTTTTGTTTTTATTTGTTTCTTTATGGTTTCTTTATATTGTTTTTATGTCCAATTTTCCTTTTGACCCTTGTTATGAATTTCTTTCATTTAAGTTTGCATAAGCTGATGTAGCGGATTAAGTTGAATAAATCTACCTACATCAGATCGCTGTACTTTAACGTATTGTAATAGATGGCTTCACTATTATCCATAGATAGGTTGATTACATGATGTGGATAAATCTATTCCTTTTACTTTATTTTCTATAAAAAACTGTCGTAACGACTCTGAAATCACAATTATCCCTTCAGATTCTTCACACCTTGCCATACAAAATTGCTCATTTATATTTTCTTTAAAGACCATTTTATAAAATTCTTTTGGTCCATCAGGATAACTCTCTAATAATGGTATATATTCAGATTTATTCATATCAATACAGGATATTAAACGAAGAAAATTTAATGCCTTATAACCAGAATAGCTACGACCATTAACTATTATTGTCGCATCTATTAGCTGGACATCATGTAAAAAATCTTGATTGCTTGAAAGTAAATTGGCAAGTCTAGGCGAGATAAATTCAGGACCATCACTAAAATAGAAATCATAAGATAATAAACGCTTTTCACTGACTTTGTCTTTTAATTTAAAAACTAAGGGTTTATTTGTTTGAATCTTCTTGCATTGCAAAAATTCGTAAAGATCAACGACAGTTGAGTCATATTGGAACCAATAACGATTAGCATAATTACCTATCATAAATTCATAAATCATAACAACATCCTTTAAAAGGTTTACTTAAACTTCACTATTATCCATAGACAGTTTGATGACATGATGTGTATAAATCTATTCCTTTTACTTTATTTTTTATAAAAAACTGTCGTAATGACTCTGACATCACAATCTTCCCTTCAGATTCTTCACACCTTGCCATACAAAATTGCTCATTTATATCTTCTTTAAAGACCATTTTATAAAATTTCATCGGTCCATCAGGATAATCATCTAATATTGGTACATATTCCGATTTATTCATATCAATACAGGATATTAAACGAAGAATATTTAATACTTTATAACCAGAATAGCTGCAACCATTAACTATTATTGTCGCATCTATTAGCTGGACATCATGTAAAAAATCTTGATTGCTTGAAAGTAAATTGGCAAGTCTAGGCGAGATAAAAACAGGACCATCACTAAAATAAAAATCATAAGAGAATAAACGCTTTTCACTGACTTTGTCTTTTAATTTAAAAACTAAGGGTTTATT
>NZ_JAFNON010000013.1:0-63636 GCF_026536245.1 Gilliamella sp. B2824
CTAAGGCTACAATTTTTTCATAGTAATAATTTATCTTATCCCAATCATCAGGATAAAAACTTGGGTCATCTTTATACTTTTCATAAATATATGATGTTAATTCATTGAGCTCCTGCAGATAATTGTCATGTTGTTCTTGCGTAATTAAATTTACGGCTAAAGCATGTCTGAACTCATTTTTAGTTAATCTTTCAATACTGTAAACTCGTTCTTTTTGGTCTCTCATACTGCACTCCTTAGGTAGTTTTGTGATATTGACGGCTGAATTATAAACAATTTTTTAAAAGCCGTCCAAGCGGAAAGGCTCGCTATGCGTTTCTTTCCACCTGCACTAGTTCAACACTGCATAAGTGGTTTAGAAATTTCAGTTATTATTACTTAATTTATAACTATTTTTCCTCGTTTTTTATTCACAATCATGGTAATTTGATGTTCATATTCAAATTAAATTAGATTAATCATCAATATGGATATGATTCATTCTTCCGATCTTAAAACCATCTTACATTCAAAACGTGCCAACATTTATTACCTAGAGCATTGCCGTGTATTGGTTAATGGTGGGCGCGTTGAGTATGTTATCGATCAGGGGCAACAATCGCTTTATTGGAATATTCCGATTGCTAATACTACTTGTATTTTGTTAGGAACCGGTACCTCTTTAACGCAAGCGGCTGTACGCGAGCTTTCCCGTGCTGGCGTGATGATTGGATTTTGTGGTGGTGGTGGAACGCCGCTATTTTCCTCTACCGAAGCTGAGTTTGCGTGTCAGTTTTTCTCTCCTCAAAGTGAATATCGTGCAACGGAATACCTACAACGTTGGTGTCAATTTTGGTTTGACGATGAACATAGATTGCAAGCGGCTAAAATGTTGCAACAAAGTCGCCTGGAAATCATTCGCGAGTGTTGGTCAAAGTTTGATTGGACGATAGATCAACGTCAATTAGACAGCATTATAAATGATGCAATAACGCAATTTGCTAATGTTAATAATAGTCAAGCATTGCTCGCAGCAGAAGGGCGTTTAAGTAAAAGATTATATGCTATGGCGAATCAATTAACGTTAAGGGATGATAAGTTTAAACGTGAACAAGGTACCCATTGTAAAAGCTATGATCCGGCTAACCAATTTTTAGATCATGGTAACTACTTAGCTTATGGGCTTGGTGCAACCGCTTGTTGGGTGTTAGGATTACCGCATGGATTGGCGATTTTGCATGGTAAAACTCGGCGTGGTGGTTTAGTATTTGATGCCGCTGATATTATTAAAGATGGCATAGTTTTACCGCAAGCTTTTTTGTCTGCAAAGCAAGGCGACAGTGAAAAAGTGTTTCGGCAAGCATGCATTTCACAATTTGCACAGTTAGGCGCGTTGGATCGAATAATTGATACATTAAAACAGATAGCAGAAAAAGCATGAATATTTTATTAGTAAGCCAATGTAAAAAACGGGCATTAACCGAAACCAGACGAATTATTGATCAGTTTGCTGAGCGTTGTGGTGAACGGACATGGCAAACAGCCATGACCGAAGATGGATTACAAACCCTATATAAATTGTTGCGCAAAACGGCTCGCAAAAATACAGCCATTGCTTGTTATTGGGCTCATGGTAAAAATTTGACCGATCTTCTATGGATTGTTGGCGATCGTAGTCAATTTAATCAGCAAGGTCGAGTACCAACTAATCGTACTAAACGCAATATATTAAAAAGTGGTAATGAAAGTAATTGGCATTATGCAACAACGATTCAATTAATCACAACGATTGCCGGTTTATTACATGATCTTGGTAAAGCGACTATTGGTTTTCAATCTAAATTACGCGCAACAGAGAAAGTGGCTGGCGATCCATACCGTCATGAATGGATTTCGTTACAATTATTTTTATTAATGATTCAAGACTGCACAACAGATCAAGCTGTTTTTGAACGTTTGGCAAATTTTTCTCAATATCAGCAGCAATACCCCAATTGGTATCAAAAACTTAACAAAACTGAAAAAACCGATCTGATGCAGTGGCCTTTATTAACACAGTGGATAGCTTGGTTGATTGTATCGCATCATCGAATGCCATTTTTAATTGATTCATTAAATGGTGATAAAAATAAGAAACAAACCAGAGATTTATATATTTCAGGTTTAAAAACAACCAGTTTTTATAAAACCCTTACCGCTGTTGAAAAATGGGTAAAAAATAGTTTTAGCCAACATCCTTCGCCTAATCAGTTTTGGCAACTTAAAAGCGATATAACGTTAAGTCAAGCATGGTTAAAAAAACTCAGCCGTTATGCTAATAAGGCGCTAACTCATCCACCTTTAATGCAATTAACGAATATTGATGCCTTTTTATTGCATATGTCGCGTTTAAGCCTAATGGTGGCAGATCACAATTATTCAAGTTTATCTTTATCGAATGAAGAAGCAGATGAAAATCATGAAATTTTGATTGCTAACACTAATTATCTTAAAAAGGCGAAACAGTGTTTAGATGATCACCTTATTGGTGTTGCCAATCTTTCTGCGCGTTTTGCGCGTTTACTACCGAAAATGGTCGATGAATTGCCAGCTATTAATCAACATAAACCCTTTACCAAACGGACGACTATCGATCGATTTCAATGGCAAAATCATGCATATGATATCGCTAAGCATTATCAATCATTAAGCGATGAACAAGGCTTTTTTGGTGTAAATATGGCATCCACTGGTTGCGGTAAAACGCTTGCCAATGGTCGAATTATGTATGCACTGGCGAATCCTAAACGTGGCGTTAGATTTACTATTGCCTTAGGTTTACGGGTTTTAACCTTGCAAACCGGTAAAGCGCTGCGTGAAAAACTACAGCTTAGCGATGAACATTTAGCGATCTTAGTTGGTGGGCGAGCAACGCAAACGTTATTTGAGTTAGAGAATGAAGAAAAGTTACAAAAATCAATTATAGAAAAGCAAAATATCTCAAAAGATAATTTAGAGCAAGAGGGTAGCGAATCGATAGAATCATTGGTCGATGACTATGTTGATGTGGCAGAAAGTGGTATTGCCGATAGTGAATTATGCACAATCATTGAAAATAGCAAAGCTCGTCAACTAATTTATGCGCCGATTGTTACATGTACTATTGATCATATTATTCAAGCCAGCGAATGCATACGAGGTGGCAAATATATTGCGCCGACCTTAAGGTTACTTACCTCAGATTTGATTTTAGATGAGCCTGATGATTTTGACCAAAATGACTTGCCAGCTTTGGCGCGGCTTGTTCATTTAGCTGGGCTCTATGGGAGCAAAGTGTTGTTGTCATCGGCAACTTTAACGCCTGATTTAATTGCGGGGTTATTTGCGGCTTATCAAGCGGGACGAAAAATATGGAATCAAAACCATCAACGTAATAATGATTCGATCGTCTGTGGTTGGTTTGATGAGTATCAGCAATCAATTACGCAAATTTCAGATAATGCGGCATTTAGCCAACAACATCAGCTATTTGTTACTGAGCGCATTAATGAACTAGCTAAGGGCGAAGTGCGTCGTCAAGGACATATTTTAGAATTATTGGATTACCAGTATAAAAAACCAGAAAATGAAAAATTAAATTATGACTTACTAGCTAGTCAATTATTGAAACAAGCTTATCAATTTCATAAAAATTTTCATCAGACAAATATAAATTTCCAGAAAAAAATTAGTGTAGGTTTAATACGCTTTGCTCATACTGAAGATTTAATTGCCTTAACTAAACAGATTTATCAGCAAACTAAAATTCCTAAAAATACAGTATTTCATATTGTCGATTATCATGCTAGACAGTTATTATTATTGCGTAATCAATTAGAGCAAAAGTTAGATAGAATTTTAAATCGTACTGATCCAAAAGCAATTTTTAAGCAACCAGAAATTATTGATGCGATCAAAGATAGTGAGCAAAAAAATCATATTTTTATTGTGATAGGTACACCAGTAACCGAAGTCGGGCGAGACCATGATTACGATTGGGCCATTATTGAACCGTCATCAATGCGTTCAATTATACAGCTAGTTGGTCGTGTATGGCGCCATCGCCCCAATAAAGTTGCTAAAAGTCCGAATGTTGCTATTTTAGGCAGTAATATTGAATCAATTAAGCAGGGTGTGAACTATGGTGTCGGTTCAGCGTGTTTTTGTAAGCCTGGTTTTGAACAAAAACCTTTTTTACTTACGACACATCAAAGTAATAAGTTAATACCGCAGCAACAATTAGCAAATATCGATGCCACACCACGCATAACTAATTCAACACAAGATGAGCTTACGCTTGCGCAATTGGAGCATAAAGTGATGGCACATCTATTTGCACTTAATGCACGAAATAGTAATTATGTTACGAGTTATTGGCAACCCGATTTAGCGCATCATCATTGTTCGCATTTACAATTAATTTCACCGTTTAGAATGAAAAATCATAAAGAAGATGAATTTATTTGTCAGCTTGATGAAAATGGTGATTATTCGTTCAGTTATGCCGATATTGCTTGGCAAACACCCAATGAACTTTGCAAAGATACGCAAAACAATCTAATTTCATATGATGACAGTTGGACATTCGATCATCCGTATATTCAACCTTGGCTAACTAATACGGTGCAACAAGCGTTAGAAAAGTTGGCAGACCATTTTCCCAATAAAAATCAATATCGATTAGCTAATGAATTTTGCAGCGTTACCTTAAACAGTCAATATCGCTGGCATTTTCATCCATATTTGGGGTTTTATCAGATTAAAAATAGTGGTTAGTAAAATTTATATCCAAAAATAAGTGTTGTACGCAAAATATCTAAACAAACTGGTTATAGCTAGATATAAATAGATAATTAAACTATACTTACATAGACTGCCGAATAGGTAGCTTAGAAATATGATTGTTTGTTCAAATTTATTAGAAGTAAGATAGTTTACCGCCGTGTAGGCGGTTTTTATTTCTTTATTTATTTCCCCTATGAATGTCTATTCTAAATTATTATTGCTCTTTTTTTTGATAAAAAATGATGACAAACTTGTAATTTTTGTTTTTTTGATTAAAATATAAAAAACCCCAGATGCGCCAACATCTGAGGTTTAAAATTTTATCCTAAAAAATTTACAGGAGGGACAAAATTATGTCTAAGGATAAAACTAAGATTATCAAAAGTCAATTTTCGACTGATAAGTTAGTGTTAAATAAATTGCAAAATTTTGCAATTAGCACTTCGGCTGCTAATGATGAGTCTGTATTTTTTTTACAAGAATCTGCTGAAGACTTTTCAATTACAGAACTAATGAAAATATTGAATATTTCGACAACCAAAGAAATCGAATATTTAATTAAGAAATTAGAACTTGATCAACCTAAATATCGATATCTTAATGCTGCGAATAAGTGGCTGTATAACAATAAAGCACTTAATTTATTAGCGTCGTATATAAGATTTAAAGCATCATAATTATATTTACTAAGGTCTATAATTTTTTATGGACCTTTTTATTTTTAAAGGAAATTAAGGAGGGCCAATGGAAGATATTTCTTGGCAAGATATAAGAAAGGTTATTGTCGACTTTCTTCAGCAGCGGCTTACTAATAATGCTAATTATAAAAGTGAAGTAACAAAACTGGATAAAGCTAAGCAAGCAAATGATGTATCGGCAATTAATGAATCTCAACAAAAAATTAATGAATTAGTTAAACGATTTGATTTTGAAACTTGGATGGAAGATGCCGCAACCAGAAGAATTTCATGGATTACTATTGGTAGTCATATTTCAAGGGGTATTCATCCATCCAGTCCAGCAGATGATGTTAATTATTTTTCACAAAATCAACCTGTTACGTTAAATTATGTGTCGTCAGCGACACCATCAACTTTAAGTATTAATTGTTCTGGAAATGCTGCGGCACTTGATATTTTTTCTTTACTTAATCAGTTTGTAAAAGATGATGTCACATTATTGCAATTAATTATACAAAATCATCCTGCTGTTTTGCCGGCGTTATCGGATGATGAGCAAAAGGCAGCGGTTTATTTAGCTAATTTAAAAAAAGCGATTTTTAATAATTTTGATAATCCAAAAGCATCAGAACTTAATAAACAGTTATATTGGCCAAATAGTGAAGATACTTATCTTTCAGGGGTTGATAATCATTACCGTCTGTTAATTCCATTGTATCCCTCATCATTATGTCACTTGGTTTATCAAAAAGTACAAACAAGATTTTCTGACGAAAATAAAAAGGCTCGAGAACAAAGAAGAATTAAAGGGATTGAACATCAATCTTATTTTTCGTTTCACCATTTAGCCGTGGTTAAGTTGGGGGGCAGCAATCCGCAAGGCGTCAGTCAATTAACCAGTAATCAAGGTGGACGTAATTTTTTATTACCGTCAATGCCGCCTAAATTTGAAAAATCCCCTTTTCCAACAATTAATAAGGCGCAAGAAACCATTTTCACAAATTCAATGCAATATTTTTGTCGCTTTGGCTTTAGATTGTTGTTTGATATGGTTCAAGCGCCCAAAAACAATGTTGAAGAGCGTGACAATCGCAAAGATGCTTTTGCCGTTATTTTATCGCTATTACTTAAATATGCCAGACACATTCAAAAAACCATGCCGGCGGGCTGGAGCCGTGATTACTCGCTCAAATCTAATCAAAAATTATGGTTAGATCCGAAGCGATCTAATTTAGACGGTGAGCAAGATTTTAAACAAAAGTATGATAAAGGTGAATGGATAGTTGAACTAGAAAAAGACTTTGCTTTTTGGATCCAAAATGCTCTAGTAAAAAAATTTGAAAATATTCAACAGCAATTTAGTGATCCTGAATTTAGGGAGTGGCGTAAAGAATTAAGCGCCGCTGTGAAAGCAAGTCAGCGTAAAAAGGAGGGAATCTTTTAATGGAAACATTGAATTACTATCTGTTTTTTGATCATGTCAAAATTCATAATGCTAATGCGATATCCAGCCCATTAACCTACGGATTTCCCGCTATTTCGGGTTTTGTTGGTGCTATTCATGCATTAAACCGTAAAATTGAATCGACTGATCCTATTTATTTAGATGGAGTATTGATTGCTTGCCATGAGTGTGATGTACAAGTTTATCGACCTAATGATTATAGTGATTATACTTTTCGATTAACCCGTAATCCTGTGGCTAAAAATGGTGATACCCGCGCAATTATCGAAGAGGGGCGAGTGCATCTTGATGTTTCATTGCTGATTGAAGTCAAAATAGAAAATTTTGAAGCACTTTATGATGACGATCAAAAGAATGAATTCGTTAATCAGATGAAACAAAAACTGTATCAACAACGCATTGCTGGTGGTCATGTGTTAGAAATTGGTGATGCAAAATTAATTCCCTCTGATGCATCAGACGAAACATTAGCAAATTTGTTATTACCTGCTTTTGTATTAGTTGAAGCACAGCAAGATCTGCAAGAGATCACAGCTGAGTTACAACAACAAGATCCCAATGCTACTGCACTTGATGCTTTAATCGAAACAGCGATGTTGCATCATCATCCTCAAGAGAAAGAACACTGGCAGACCACATCAGTCAAACAGGGACGAGGTTGGTTAGTCCCGATACCATTAGGGTATCAAGCAATATCACCGTTATTTGCTGCTGGTAAGTTGCAAGAAGCTCGAAGTAATGAATATCAATCACAATTTGTTGAATGTATTTATGGATTGGGTAAATGGGTATTTCCATTGCGCTTAAAGGAAAACTTATCACAAGCGTTTTGGCGTTATCAATGCAGTACATTGCAATCAAATGGTGCAGAGATTTACATCATTAATCAACAAAATAATTAAATAATTTTAGCGTTATACAATAAGGAATTTATTATGAGTAAAAGTAAAATCACTACCGCATCTGTTTTAGCTTTTGAACGCAGTTTTGATATTTCTGATGCTGTTTTTTCACAGCCAAGTACTGCGAATCCTGAAATATTATCTCCGGTTCGATTAACTGAAAAATCAGTACGCGGAACTATCTCTAATCGCCTTAAAAATGCTATTGCTAGCGATCCCGTTAAATTAGATGCCGAAATTCAAAAAGCCAATTTACAAACCGTTGATGTTGCGGCCTTAGATGCCGATAAAGATACTTTAGTGGTAACATGGAGCTGTAAAGTGTTACCTTTTACCGGTAAACCATCAGTATGTAATGATGTTGAATATCAAGAACAGTTAACAACGACAACTCAAGAATATATTAAAGATGTTGGCTTAAAAGCGTTAGCAAAACGATATGCCATTAATATTTTAAATGGTCGTTGGTTATGGCGTAACCGTATGGCAGCCGAGCAAATTAATATTATTGTGAGTTACCAAGCGCACAATGATAAAGATGAAACTAAGATAATTGACGTTGCTAACGTTGATGCCAAAAATTATCAGCTTAACAGTTTTGATTATGATGATAAATCTGTTCAAGCATTGACCGATCTTATTGAAGCAGGATTAGCCAATAAAAAATTTGTGATCTTTGATGTTACCGCAACACTAAAAATGGGCTTAGGACAAGAAGTTTACCCATCGCAAGAATTAATTTTAGATACTGGTAAAGAAAAAAGCAAAGTGCTTTATGACAAAAATGGTCAAGCAGCGATGCATTCTCAAAAAGTCAGTAATGCAATTCGTACTATCGATACTTGGTATGATGAAAAAGCGGAATTTCCAATTGCGATTGAACCTTATGGTTCGGTAACCACTATGGGACATGCTTTCCGTCAACCTAAACAAAAATTGGACTTTTATAACTTGTTTGATAACTGGGTTTTGAAAGGGGAAAAGCCAAGTTTGGAACAACAACATTATGTGATTGCCGTATTAATTCGTGGTGGTGTCTTTGGGGCGAGTGGTAAGGAGTAAGCGATATGCATACACACTATTTTGAACTGCGCGCCATACCACAAATTGAGATAACTGAAGTGCAGGTGATTAATCAAGTGATGCAAAAACTGCATCAAGTCTTGGTTAATTTTCAAGGTAATATTGGTATCAGTTTTCCCTGTTATAATGTGCGCCGAACACTAGGTGGAATTATTCGCATTTTTGGTACTGAAACCCAGTTACAGGAATTTAAAAGTACGTTACAACAACAGGCTGCCATTGCTGACTATGTTTTGATTCTGCCAATCACAGCCATACCAGCTGAAGTTAAGGGCTATTTACGTTTAATTCGGGTTAACCCTAAAGGACAAAGTGCATTAAGACGTGCCGAAAAACGCTTAACTGCTCAGGGTAAATGGTCTAGCGATGTACAACAAAAAATGATAGAAAAATGGGGAAGTGTTAATCTTACTTATCCGCATTTACATTTTTATAGTCAAAGCACTGAGCAACGCTTTATTTTATGGATAAAACAAGAAAAAAGCTCAACTGCGGTAGAGGGAGTTTTTAATAGTTATGGTCTAAGTAAAACGGCTACCGTGCCTGACTTTTAAGTGATATCAATAACGCTGTATTTAATCTATTGATGGTTCAATAGGTTAAATATGGCTTTAACTTAAGTGATTTTTAGTCTTGATTTAATTACATTCACGTAATAAGTGACATCATCATGATTATCCAATTTTTTTTGAAACTAGCAGCAAAGTTATCTAAGTTTGAATTCGATAAGCCTAAAGGATAGTCAAAATATCTGCTATCTCTGAGCGAAATAATTTCTTGAGGGGGATGGTTACTCTTTTAATTTGTGATCAATTCTATCTACTTTCGCCGGTTTTAGCTCAGTCAAAAATGGTGTAATTCGTCGATAAATAACGTTATAGCTTTGTTTTGAGATATGATAAATTTTAAATTACGATCGTTAGAATCAGAGATGGAAGGGCTAAATTTTGAATTTGCGCCCCCTCCTTTCAAAAATACTCATTGGAATGCAACGTCCAAATATCTGGCAGAAAGCGCATTTAGCTTTATTGAAAGTATTATCTATTATAATGTTCCTAATTATCAGAATTTTGGACATTGGGGAGCAACTCAGGTTACTCAACAACAATGGTTACTGATAAAACCTCAATTATTCACACTGAAACAGAAAGTGATAAAAGCGCAAAATTTTACTGAACTGCGAGATGATCTGTTTGATTTTGCATTCATTTTTGATAAAACTTGGCAAAAAGAGATGTCAAAAAATTTTCTGAAATATAAATTGAGTTTTTCA
The DNA here is from genome assembly GCF_026536245.1 of Gilliamella sp. B2824. Taxonomy (NCBI): domain Bacteria; kingdom Pseudomonadati; phylum Pseudomonadota; class Gammaproteobacteria; order Orbales; family Orbaceae; genus Gilliamella; species Gilliamella sp. B2824. The sequence goes on from NZ_JAFNON010000013.1 coordinate 10,186, forward strand.
CAAATGATTAGTGACCTAATCATTTGGATTGATGAGAATATGCAAAAATACAGTTCTTTCTATATTTTGGGTGTATAACATCTTTACTCATAAATATTTTCATGTTAGCAAATCACTTTATTTAGTACGCTTTGACTAAGTCGTTTTATTGTCTAATTCGCTAACAAGACTGATTAATTCCGGCAGTATATCGAGTATTAGTGCTAATTGTTGCATAACGAGTAAATCATTATTGGCTTGTTCATCTTGGATCGAAATCGACTCGATATAATTTGCGACCGATTGTTTAATCGGTTGATATTCGCTATTTAACTGTTTATCAGTCAATAAATTAATGATATAAACCGACAAATCATCAAACAACTCTAATGTCTGATTAGAAATAGATTTATCACGATGTGCCCCTAATGTTGATAAATAACTGATTAGCGTATGGTTTAAAGTTAATAATCGAAAACCTTTATCAATTAAGGCTGGATTCATATGCGGCTCTTTAGTCATTAAGCTAATTAATGATGATAAATCTGCATTACTATCGTGGGCGGATCGTCTTGCTAATCGATATTGAGGATCATTTGTTTTACCTGACAGATACTGACGACCAATCAATGCTAAGTAGTGGCTGTCATCGTGACAAACCCGATCAACTAATTTCGGAAGATTTCTAAATTTCCAATCGGGCCAAATAAAACTTACCGCAAACCAGGCAATAAAACAGCCGATTAAGGTTGCAATAATTCTGGACAATGCGACCTCAATACTACTTTCTCCAATTAAGCTAAAACTGAAAAAGACCAGTAAAGTAATAAACGCTGTCGCATAAGCATATTGTGAATTTTTAAATAAGAAAAACAACCAACCAGTAATAATGATTAAGATAAGTTGTTCTTCAATAGTCGGGAATAGATAGGTTAAAGGTATGCCAATGATGATCCCTAATATTGTGCCAAATACTCGCAATTTTAGTCGATGTTTTGTTGTGGCATAGTTGGGTTGGCAAACAAAAAGACTGGTCAGGATGATCCAATAACCATGTGAAAGATCGGTGCAATAAATGACACCATAACCAACAAAGAGCACAATACTCATTCTGATAGCATGGCGAAATAGGGCAGATTTGATAGTCAAATTTTGTTTTATTTTGGCGAAAATATCGTAAAAACTCGTTAACTCATCATCAACCAATTGATTCTCTTCTTGCTGTTTAGCAAGATGCTGCTCTGTATCAATGTTGGCAAGTAACAGATCAATAGATAATAGGTTTTGATATAAATTTTGTAATGATTTTATTAAAAGTGACGAATTTTTATTGTGACTTTGATATTGAGATATCGCTTCTTCAAGATAAGAAAAATAGCGCGCAAATAAAGGATCATGATGATAGGTTTGATTCAGTTTGATCGAAATTGCAAGTTTGGCACAGGCTTTTGCTTGTAAATTTAAAATTCGCGCAAATCGAAACAAAATATCACTGTGTTTAAAATTATCACTTAACGCTTGATATTGTCCATGCGCTGAACTGGCTCGTTCATGAATATCTTGCGCCACAAAATAATAACTTAGCATTTTTTTGACATAAGATTGTCCGCGATAGCCTTTTAATCGATTGAACAAAGAGCGTTTAGTTTGATTAAATGCATTGATTAATTGAGTATTACTTTCGGTTAATTGTAAGGTTTGTTTAGTAAATCCATCGGTCTCGTCAGGATCAAACATTGCCGCTTTAGCATCAAGATACTGGGCTAATCTAATAAAACAGTTTGATAAACTTTGTTGGGTTGTGCGGATAGGTTGAATGATAGATTCAATTGACGACACAATGTTGTACCAAAGTGCGCCTAATAATAAAAAGCAAGGTAAAGTATAATTGTCAGCATATAAATTATGCCCGAGCATTGTGTATGCAGCAATCAGTAATGATCCAAACGCAATGACGCCGTAGCGTTGTCCTAGTGAGCCAAGCATAATAAATGCAAAGGTTGAAAAAACTAATCCCACGATAAAAATCAAAGGAAAGTCAAATAGCAATTCAACCGAAAAAGTTGCTATAGCAAAACAAAATAGCGTTAAAACTATATTAATACAACGGCTAAGTAAACGGGTGTCAATCTCGGTCAGTCCAGCAGCCACAACGCCTAAAGTTAACGGGATGACTAAATTGACATGACCAAAATACCATGGCACTAGGGTAGAACCGGTAAGACTAATTAGCATACGAACGCTAAAAAGGAGATTACTGCTGTAAAAAACTTTACGTAAAGTCAGGATTAAAGGATGCACGATATATTTATATTATTAAAGTCGTTTTAATAGCAATAAGCATACTATATTGTGATGGCAAGGAAAAGAGATCGCCAAAATGACTTATCAAGAATTTACATTTAGTCAGCTAAGTTTAACTGTTAAGTTTTAATCTTTACAAAAAATGAATAGAGGATCGTCGATAAATCAAAATTTATAATATCGTTAATTAACCCCTTGTTCATTTAATCTTAATTTTTTATCGATGTTTATTTGTCAACTAATGGCAAGATGTTCATAAATTGTCGTTATAATAAAACTAAATTAATATAGCAGTATGACAAGTCATAATTCTACGTTAGAATAGTCACAATTTGCTAGAAATAAAAGAAGGATTAACTAGTATGACAACTGAAATGACAACACTTGAAAAAATTAAAAAACAGATTGCTGATAACCCCATTATTTTGTACATGAAAGGGTCGCCTAAGTTGCCAAGTTGTGGTTTTTCAGCCCAAGCAGTGCAAGTTTTATCACAATGCGGTGAACCGTTTGCTTATGTTGATATTTTACAAAATCCTGATATTCGTGCCGAACTACCAAAATTTGCTAATTGGCCGACTTTTCCACAACTTTGGGTTGAAGGTGAGTTAGTTGGTGGTTGTGATATTATGTTAGAAATGTTTCAAGCTGGTGAATTACAAACCTTAATTAAAGAGACTGCTGAAAAACATAAATCTTAATTAAATTGTAAGTGCATATTTAAAAAGAAAAGAGAGATATTATATCTCTCTTTTTTTATGCTGATTGATCAGGTTGTTCATTAGTTTGTGGCAGTGGCCAGCCGCCTAATCGTTTAAATCGATTGACAATTTCACAAAATAAAATAGCGGTTTTTTCGGTATCATAAAGTGCCGAATGAGCTTGTTTATGATCAAAGGCAATATTTGCAGCTTCACACGCTTTTGCTAATACGGTTTGTCCAAATACTAAACCACATAGTGATGCCGTATCAAATGTCGCAAAGGGATGAAAAGGATTACGTTTAATTCCGGCACGTTCTGCCGCTGCCATTAAAAAACTATGATCGAAGTGTGCATTGTGGGCAACAATGACTGCACGGGTACAATCAGCGGCTTTAATGCCAGTACGCACCATTTTGAATATGGATTCCAGTGCTAGTTTTTCGTCAACAGCTGCCCTTAATGGATTATCAGGATCAATGCCATTAAAAGCTAAAGCACTCGGTTCTAAAATAGAATTTTCAAAAGGATTAACGTTAAATTGTAACGTTTCATCAGGCTCAAGCCAACCGTCATCATTCATTTTAAGGGTAATGGCGGCAATTTCTAAAATGGCATTGAGTTTAGGATCAAATCCTGAAGTTTCTATATCAATCACGACTGGGTAAAAACCCCGAAAGCGTTCACATAATTTTGTGTTTGGCACAATTGTTTATCTTAGTTTGTCAAAAATGAAGGTTATTATGCCAGTTTTTGTTGTTTTCGCCTAGTTTTACCTAAGTCATCTTAGCATTTAAGCGATAATTTAATCATCGTTTAAATCTTATGAATCAATCTAAATGGGATAATTGTTGTTTTAATAGTTCAATCTTTCTAATCCATTGTGAATTAAGACGTTTATAATGTTTAGGCAGATGTTTTAAACGTTGTTACAACAGTTTGTAATACATCTTAAGCTTGACTAATTTGATTGCAAATGATTGATGTACATAAAAAATAAGAAGTTTCTTCTAAGCTTGCAAAGTCACTAATTAGTGTACCAAACTCTTGGTTAGTTTGCTCTTTACCATCCAACAAAATCAAAATTTTTGTGTAAAGTCAATGACCTTCATTAGAAGAATAATCCCGATCCTTCTCTTTCTAATCAATCGAGTGTTTGCTTTAGCAAATTGTTAATCTTCATAAAGTGCGTTAACCTATTGCAATACTATTTCAGAAGCGGTTTGATAAAGACGAGTTAATGCTTTTTATAAAAGTGGAAAGCCTCGTTGGCACGATAGTTAACTTAGATAGCTTTTTTAAGCTTCACTTATCATTTTCCTACTACTTATAATTGAAACCTAACAACATTTTTAATCTATTTTATTTAACTGAATAAACATTAAAATGAATATGATAGATACTAATTGAATAATGAAAGCCTTGGTCAACTAGGATGGTAAAAAACAATTAGTCATAATATCAGGTGAGATATTTCAAGAAAGTGTCTATAATTGGCGCTAAACAAAAGGGCTTAACATTTATCTGCTAATTTTCAGCTTTTTGTTAATGTTGTTTTAGAACAACTCTATGATTGAGTAAAAGTAGCGAGGAGCATTGTGCATAATTACGAACTGCAACAAATCATTAATACAGAACTGCAAGTTTTGCGCTATCGTGACTATGCCCCTAATGGATTGCAAGTGCAAGGGCGAAGTGAGATAAAAAAAATTGTGACAGGTGTCACAGCTTGTCAAGACTTGTTAGATAAAGCTGTTGAATTGCAAGCCGATGCGGTGTTAGTTCATCATGGCTATTTTTGGAAAAGTGAGCCACAAACAATTACTGGCATTAAGTATAAGAGGCTTAAGACATTATTATCGCATGATATTAATCTGTATGGTTATCACTTACCGCTAGATGGCCACCCCACACTTGGAAATAATATCTTATTAGCTAACATGCTTAATATTTCGGTTGAACCGCGCACTGATATCACCGATTTACTTTTTAAAGGAACACTAACCGAACCGTTAACCGCTTTTGAATTTAAGCATAAATTGGAAAAAGTCTTGCATAACAGTCAGCGTTCTATTTTATTTTGTGGAGATAATGCGCCTAAAGTGATAAAACGCGTCGCTTGGTGTAGCGGTGGCGGGCAAGATTTTATCGAAGCAGCGGCTCAGCAAGGTTATGATGCATTTTTTACCGGCGAGGTTTCTGAACGCACTATCCACATTGCACGTGAATATGGTATAAATTTTTATGCAGCAGGTCACCACGCAACGGAACGTTATGGTATTAAAAAGCTTGGCGAATGGTTAGCTAAGGAATATAGCCTTGAGGTTATTTTTATTGATATTGATAATCCTGCATAACAAAAGTTGAATTTAACTAAGAAATATCGCATACTTATTCGCAGATTTTTTATTCTTTAAAGTTGTTGTTTAAACAGATAATATGAGAGGTCATTTTATGTTTACAGGAAGTCTGGTCGCCCTTATCACACCAATGGATTCTAAAGGAAATGTGGACCACGTAAGCTTAAAAAAATTGGTCGAATATCATATTGCTAATGGCACATCTGCTATCGTGTCTGTTGGAACAACGGGTGAATCAGCGACACTTGATCATCACGAACATATCGATGTTATAAAGCGTACTGTTGATTATGCGCAAGGACGAATCAATATTATTGCTGGAACAGGCTCTAATGCCACTAAAGAAGCAATTGAATTAACTCGTCAAGTTGAAAATATTGGGGTAGTGGGGTGTTTAACTGTTGCTCCCTATTATAACAAACCGACTCAAGAAGGTATGTATCAGCATTTTAAAGCTATTGCTGAGTGTACTGCATTACCTCAAATTCTTTATAATGTACCAGGTCGCACAAGTAGCGATATCAAACCTGAGACCGTTGGTCGTTTATCAAAAATCAAAAATATTGTTGCATTGAAAGACGCAACAGGTGATCTTTCTCGCGTATATAAAACGCGAAAATTAGTGGGAGATGATTTTAAACTGTTAAGTGGTGATGATGCTACATTTTTAGATTTTATGATTTTAGGTGGTGATGGAGTGATTTCTGTTACTGCTAATGTTGCAGCAAAACAAGTTGCTACAGTTTGTCAATTAGCTGCAAACAACCAAATCAAAGAGGCTAGAGCGTTAAATGAAAGTTTATTAGCATTACATAATAATTTGTTCATTGAACCCAACCCCACGCCAGCAAAATGGGCTTGCCTAAGATTGGGCTTGATCGCTGATGGTACAATTCGTTTACCGATGATATCGCTGACTGATGCTTCAATTCCAGCGGTGGAACAAGCATTAAAAGATGCTAATTTACTGTAATTTATTTTCGTATAACTTTTAATTTATAAGCAGACATCTATGTTTAATAAAACCGTATTGCAAAATAATGTCATAAAAAAAGTCGCTATTTTGACCGCTGTTGCTTCTTTCTTTCTTGTAGGATGTGGAAGCGATCAAAACTATAAACGTGAAGTTGATGGTAATGATGACTATTTAAATTCACCAAGTTTAAAACCATTAATTGTTCCACAAGGTATTACAGTACCAGCAGAAGTTGCTGACTATTTTGTGAATAATGGCAAAATCGATGGGCCGTTAGGAAAACAAGTTGATATTCGCCCACCAGTGTTGCCACTTTCAACGATTTCTGAAGCTTTTGTGATCTACAACAATGGTATGGTAACGTTCAATGTACCATTAAGTTATAATCTATGGGATCGAATTCCTAATATTTTAACTAACAAAAATATTCCTATTGATGGTCGTGATAATCAAACTATTAAAACGGCTAAGGCGTATATAGTACGTGCTGATGAATCGCAACAAACTGAAGCTTCATACGTTTTTAAGCGAAAAATTATGGGTAACACTGAAACCATTACACTTGGGTTGAACTCGCTAACTCGTGGTGCTGAAGATATTTCTACCCAACCAGCAGAAGTACAACGTTACGTAGTTGGTTTATTTAATATCATAATGGATGAGGTTGCACCCGAATCAGTTCGACAACCACCAGTGAAAGATCCTAAAGATGATGATGCCAAAAAGGACGCTAAGTCTGATAAAGATTCTGAGTCCATGAAGGCTTTAAAAGAAGATCTTAAAGACAACAACCGTCGATAGTTGTCGTTATCGAGTTGGTTGTTGTGATAAATCGAGTTTTTAATTAAAAAGTCGTCAGGTGTGTTATTGGTTTATCGTAATTGATGACTTTAATAATAAGTAGTATGTTGATATTTACGCTTTCAATAAATCCGAAGTAAAGATAACAACAATGAGTTCGAATTTAAGGAGCGAAAAGCTCCTTAATTATTTATTGGCTATGATGATATAAGGTTATAAGCATGAAAAAGTTGGATGAGCTTTATCGTGGTAAAGCAAAAACTGTTTACACAACAGACAACCCGGAACTACTAATATTGGAATTTCGTAACGATACCTCTGCTTTTGATGGTTTACGTATTGAGCAGTTAGATCGTAAAGGAATGGTTAATAATAAATTCAACTATTTTATTATGACATTATTACGTGATGAAGGCATTCCTACACAAGTTGCAGCCTTAATATCAGATAATGAAGTTTTAGTTAAAAAATTAGAAATGATTCCTGTTGAATGTGTCGTGCGTAATCGCGCAGCAGGCTCTTTAGTCAAACGTTTAGGCGTTGAAGAAGGCACAGTCCTTAATCCTCCAACATTTGAATTATTTTTGAAAAATGATGCATTGCATGACCCAATGGTTAATGAATCGCATTGTAAAGCTTTTGGCTGGGCGACAGATGAGCAATTAGCCACAATGAAAGCACTGAGCTTTAAAATCAATACAATATTGACTGAATTATTTGATAAAGCTGGTTTGATTTTAGTTGATTATAAACTTGAATTTGGTTTATACAAAGGTGAAGTAACCTTAGGTGACGAGTTTTCCCCTGATGGTTGTCGTTTATGGGAAAAAGAGACGTTGAAAAAAATGGATAAAGATCGTTTCCGTCAAAGCTTAGGCGGCGTGATTGAAGCTTATGAAGAAGTCGCTAAGCGCATTGGTGTACCTTTGTAATGTTTGCTCAGTTCGATATCTCTTTTTTTCTTCTATTAGCTTTAGCTGCACTGTGTTATGTGACGCATAATAACACAGTGACCTTTGCTGTTTTGTTATTATTACTATTCAAATTAACGCCACTATCAACTTACTTCCCGCTATTAAATCAATACGGGTTAACTATTGGCATTGTGATTTTAACTGCTGCAATGATGGTTCCTTTGGCTGATGGCACTTTAAAAATTCAAGATATTCTAAAGTCCTTTACGACGTGGCAATCAATGTTGGCTATCCTTGTAGGGATTGCTGTTTCGTGGTTAGGTACTCGGGGAGTATCATTAATTGGTGCTCATCCGACCATAATTAATGGTTTAATTATTGGTACATTAATTGGTGTTGCTTTTTTCAAAGGTATCCCGGTTGGACCATTGATAGCGGCAGGTATTTTATCGCTCGTGATTGGTAAAAGCTAGCTTATGTCAGGTCCAGATAGCACAAGAAAGCTCTGGGTATTAAAAGGCGAAGCAACACAATTGTTGAATCAGTTGAGTGATACAATAAATCAGCATCAAGCTGATTGGATCACCATTACTACACAGAATAATTTACCCCCTTTTTTGACTAAAACTTTTTTACCCAATCAAACCAAATCGTTATTAGGTCGAGAATTTTTGCATGCGATTTTTGATGCAACGCAAGGTTTTAATTTAGATGCTTTTGCCATGCTGGTTGGGACTTTGGTTAAAGGAAGTATACTTATATTACTTTTACCAGAAGATTTTAACCATTGGCTTGATCAAGATAGCATACGTTGGAATGAGAACAGCCAAGCTATTGAAGTTCCCAATTTTGTCAAACATCTTGAGCAAATCTTAAAGGATTTTAACATTGAATCTGATCAATTTGACTTTCCAAATATTCAAACAGTACCGCTTAGTTTAACAGAGCAACAAACTATTCTTGAACGTCTACTAATAAGTGATGCGCCAATTAAAGTGTTAATGGCTAAACGCGGACGAGGAAAATCAGCCTTAGCCGGTCTATTTAGCCATTATCACCAATCAATGACTATTACCGCACCTAACAAAAGTGCTTTAACTACGTTTTTTCGTTTTGCCAAATCATCGGTTAAATTTGTTGCGCCCGATGAATTAATAGAGGTTGGATTTGGTAGTGCTGTTGATTATTTAATTATTGACGAAGCTGCCATGATTCCACTTCCGATGCTGGAAAACTTATTGCAATTTGCATCTGAGAATAATTGCCCAGTCTTATTAACTACAACGATGGAAGGTTATGAAGGGACAGGACAGGGTTTTTTATTACAATTATTTAAAAATAAATCGTGTGAGTTTTTCTACTTAACAAACCCAATACGTTGGCAAGCTGGCGATCAGCTAGAAGCTATTACTGATTGTTTACTGCTAAATGGTTTATTTTGTCAAAAACAAGATAGGCATCAGATAAACCAATCGATTGAATATAACAGGGTTAGCCGTAATAATATTACTGCATTAAAACAGATTTTTTATTTATTAAAAACTGCGCATTATCAAACAACTTTAATTGATTTAAGACGTATTTTTGATGCAAATAATCAAACTGTTTGGCAAGCAAAGCAAGAAAATTATCTTATTGCTGGAGCCATCACTATAGATGAAGGTCAGTTATCTGACAGTTTAATTGAAGCCGTGTGGCAAGGTACGCGCCGACCTAAAGGTAATTTAGTTGCTCAATCGTTGGTGGCGCATGCCGGTGAAAAATTAGCAGCTAAACTTGCATCAGTTAGAATTAATCGTATTGCCGTTACGGAGTCTCATCGTCGCCAGCATATTGCTCAGCAATTAGTTGAACGCATTTATCAGCATGGGACTATACAAGGTAAAGATTTTATTTCGGTCAGTTATGCTTTTAATCAAGCAAACGATCAGTTTTGGTCTGCATGTGGATTTGTACTGGTTCACGTTGGTAGTCGTAAAGAAACAAGCAGTGGTAGTTATTCCGTAATGGCATTAAAACCTATCACCAAGCAGGGATTATCTTTAACCATGCAGTTAAACAAAAAATTGCAGCGTAACTGGTACTGGTTAAAAAATATTATCGATCTACCATTAGCTGATCGTTTTCAACTAAATAGCGATCAGCAACTAAACCATCAGGATCTTGATGAACTTCGTGGATTTTGTTACTATCACCGCCCTTATGAAGCAACTTATGCTGCACTTTGTCGATTGAATCAATTTAGTCATCATCAACAAAACGCTTTCAATTTACCTATCTTAAAATCATTATTGCAAGATGATAATAAATTAACACATGTGATAAAACAGTATCAATTAACCGGCAAAGCAGCTTTAATGCAGGCAATAAAGTATGAAGTTAAGCAGTGGTTAAACAATGTTGATAACAAGGTTTAAAATAATTTAATCACAAACTCAACATAAGATCATATTTTATTAGAAGAGACAAAATATGAAATTAAATAATTTTGAAAAAACAGATACCAACATGCACAGTAACAAAACAGGTTACCAGCCAAAAACTGGTCTAGAATATTTTATTAAAGGCTGGTCATTAGCTTTCAGCCCAAGCATTCGCCACTATGTCTTTTTACCTTTACTTGCTAATATTGTGATTATGTCTTTATTGTTTTATTGGTTTTTGGTATCCATAACTGGTATGGTGGACTGGGGATTATCTTTTGTTCCTAGTTGGCTTCAATGGTTAGGATACATCATTAGCTTTATTGTTGTTGTGACACTCGCTATCGTATTTTGCTATTTTTTTAGTACAGTTGCTAATATTATTGCTGCGCCATTTAATGGGCTATTAGCCGAGCATGTTGAATCTCAATTAACCGGTATGCCGGCCCCTGATACTTCTTGGATAAGTTTGATTATGGATATACCCAGAATATTGGGGCGAGAATTACAAAAACTGATTCATTATCTATTATGGGCAAGTCTAATTTTTCTAACGTATTTTATTCCGGTTATTGGGCAATCGGTCACGCCTGTTATATGGTTTTTATTTACTGCTTGGCAAATTAACATTCAATATGCCGATTATGCGTTTGATAATCATAAAATTACCTTTCCTCGAATGCGTGAGCTACTAAAGCAGGATAAAACGGATAATTTAATTTATGGTATTTTAGTCAGCTTATTTACGATGATACCGATTTTAAACCTTGTTATTATGCCTATTGCGGTTTGTGGTTCAACCGCTATGTGGGTCGATCGCTACCGCCATCAAGTCATATTCAATGACGGTCATAATAATCGTTGATGATTAACTTTGAGGTTGGTTGAATTGGTTAATCATCGTCATCATCATTATAGGGGATAGGTTTTATCCCTTTCTTTTTTTCCAGATAAGATTTGTAATTAAGTTTACTTAGCGATTTAATTGTATTAATAAAAATACCAATCAAAATAACTACAATTATCCACCAATAGTCTTTGAGCCACTCCATCTAATCACCTTTGGTTATGGTCGAAAATAAAAGCAATTATCGTTTACTGTTAAAAATAAAACTAGCAACTTATTCTTGGTATCAGTAACGATAATCTTTATTCACTAAATCGATAATAATTTTTCTAGAATGTTATGATATATTGCTGTTAACGTGATGATATCCTGACAATTTACATTCTCATTAATTTTATGAATAGTCTTATTCACTACGCCTAATTCTATCACTTGGCACCCTAATTGGGCGATAAAGCGACCATCGGAGGTCCCACCACTTGTCGAAAGTTTGGTCTCTAATTGTGTTAATTGTTTGATAGCATGTGTAGCTGCATCGGTAAGTTCTCCTTGCGGCGTTAAAAAAGGTTTACCCGATAATCGCCAAGTTAGGCTATAGCTTAATTTGTGCTTTTGTAAAATTTGCTCAACCCGAGATTTAATGACCTCGTCAGTCAATTCGCTACTATAGCGAAAATTGAATTGGACTTTTAAATCACCTGGTATGACATTTTCGGCACCTGTTCCACCATTAATATTTGCTACTTGCATCGTAGTTTGTGGAAAATACTCATTGCCATTGTCCCAAATTGTTGTAACTAATTCATTTAGAGCTGGAGCAAAGCGATGCACAGGGTTATCAGCAAGGTGGGGATAAGCGACATGCCCTTGGATACCGTGGACTATTAAATTCGCTGTTAGTGAACCTCGGCGTCCATTTTTAATTTGATCACCAAGTTTTTGATCACTAGACGGTTCACCAACAATACAATAATCAATGCGCTCTTGACGTTTTTTAAGTAGATCAACAACTTTGACTGTACCATCAGAAGCATCGGCTTCTTCATCCGAGGTAATTAAAAAAGCAACACGACCAGAATGATTGGGATTGTTTTTAACAAATTGTTCAGCTGCACATACCATTGCCGCAACGCCACTTTTCATATCTGCCGCGCCACGCCCATATAGGATGCCGTTTTTATCGACTGTAGGTTGAAAAGGCGGATATAGCCATTGGCTTTCATCACCTGCTGGCACGACATCGGTATGCCCTGCAAACATTAATGTCTTTTGTGACGGCTCGCCATGATATGCCCAAAGATTTTTGGTGTGACCTAAATTTACTTCTTCTATAGTAAAGCCTAAAGGTTTTAATCGTTCAATAATCATTTGTTGACAGTTTTTATCATCAGGGCTTATTGATTTTTCAGCGATCAATGTTTTAGTTAAAGTAATAACAGGGTCTGTCATAATTATCTCGGTTTATTTTTGTGTAGCAAAAAATTGTGAATAGCTTTCGTCAGAAAAGCCTAATAAAGCGCGTTTTCCATCAATGAGTAAAGGACGTTTTAATATTGAGGGATTGGCTAACATAATATCTTTTGCCGCTTGTTCATTATCAACGTTGGCTCGAATGGTTTCATCAAGTTTACGCCAAGTTGTACCGCGAGTATTGAGTAAACTTTGCCAGTTAACTAACTGTAAAAATGAATCTAAAAGTTCTGATGACAAACCCTCAGTTTTATAATTATGAAATTGATAGCTAATATTATGTTCATCAAGCCAAGTGAAAGCTTTTTTCATTGTATTACAATTTTTAATACCATAAATGATATACATTAAGATCTTTCCTAATCTGAATTGTTATAAAAAGATTATAACAGTTATCTGCTAAGTTCGGCAATTTGCGATTAATGTGAGCTAGTAGTTTGGATAAAGATATAGTATTTAATTAACTATAGTTTTAGTTTAATTGTATTTGTGGTGGAGGTATTTTTTAGATAGATGAAGATGATCTTTTTCCTAATGTTCATAAAAATAAGATAGCGGTTGATGAGAAAGTAGGATCTTAAGGCTGATAGCGTTAATTTTCGTTGTTATTTTGATCGTTAGATGATAACTATAAAAACCTATTGCTATTATTTTAATATATAGAATTTACCAACAAGTTTTAGGGTAATCATACGGTTTAGTATAACTTGTTGTTATATAATACCGTTTTATAAAAAGATATATAAAATTGCGTTACAAACTAAATTAAAAATCTCATTTTGACACCATAATTCCACAATTATTTCTATTTTTTTAATGTTTATTTGTTTTTTTATATTGAAAAAATCATTATTATTGCGGGCTGTTCGCATTTTTAAGCTAAATTATTCTGATAATCATGACTTGAACTATACAGATTAAAACGAATGGTTCAGTAATATCTAGGAGCACAATGTCAGTCCTAACTTTAAATCAGCTTGCCTTAGGTCAGGAGGCGGTTATATCGCGTCTATTGCCTGAATCGTTACCATTTCGTCGTCGGCTGTTAGCTATGGGTGTCACGCCAGGTTGTAAAGTTTTAGTGATACGAGCCGCACCATTAGGCGATCCACTTGAAATTAAAATACGCGGTTTTTTATTATGTTTGCGGCGTAGTGAAGCGGCAACTATCGAAGTTATGGAGGTTGAGTCATGAATGTTGCACTCATTGGTAACCCAAATTGTGGTAAAACGACGCTGTTTAATTTACTTACTGGTGCAAAACAACGAGTCGGTAATTGGCCTGGTGTGACTGTTGAGCGTAAAACCGGTGTGCTTAATTATCAAAATAATCACTATACTATTATTGATTTGCCCGGTACCTATGCTATTGAATCTGATGCATTGTCGGTGTCACAAGATGAGTTAATCACGCGTCAATTTGTCTTGAGTGAAAAAGAGAGTGTAATGATCAACATTATTGATGCCACGAATTTACAACGTAGCTTATATTTAACTTTACAATTAATTGATTTACAGCTGCCAATGGTGGTTGTCTTAAATATGACTGATGCGTTAAAAATGACTGGTGAACAAATTGATACTGAACAATTGTCACATATACTCGGTTGTCCGGTAATTGCCATATCATCCAAAAGAAAAACGGGCATTGATTTATTATATCAACAAATTGAGAAAATTAGCTCAACTAAGCAAGTGACTCAACCTGCAATGAATACCTTAAGTCATGATCAGCAAACAGTAATTACTCGATATATAGAGGAATTGCCGGCAAACAGTCAGGTTCATCAATTTAATCGTTGGCAATTGATTGATGCTTTATTAGACGGCTCACGTTATCAATTAACCCCATGTGAATCAGAAAAACTTAACGCTTGTCGATTATTACTTTCTGCATGGTGTGATTATGAAATTGATGTTGCTTTAGCCAGTGCTCGTTATGACGTGATTGATACTGTGTGCAAAAACGTTATTAATAAACCCCGGGAGCTAAGTTCTACTTTTTCTGAAAAGCTCGATAAAATTGCGCTAGGACGAATAACAGGTATACCTCTCTTTTTGTTAGCGATGTATGTTATGTTTACGATCGCCATCAATTTTGGCTCAATTTTTATCGACTTTTTTGATGGTTTTTTTAATACGATTTTTGTTGAAGGTCTATCTTATCTATTGCATCAACTCGATGCGCCTATTTGGATGAATATTATTTTAGCTGACGGTATTGGAACGGGGATTAAAACGGTATCAACCTTTATTCCGGTTATTGCTGCTATGTTTTTTGTCTTGTCTTTTTTAGAAGATTCTGGTTATTTAGCCCGTGCGGCAATGATGGTTGATAGAGCCATGCGCTGTATTGGGTTGCCTGGTAAAGCTTTTGTGCCAATGCTGGTCGGTTTTGGCTGTGGCGTACCTGCGATTATGGGAACCCGAACACTAGAAAGTACACGTGATCGTATTATGTCCATTTGTATGATTCCTTTTATGTCTTGTGGTGCAAGATTACCTGTTTATGCCTTATTTGCCGTTATCTTTTTTCCACGTCATGCATCAATGGTTGTTTTTTCTTTATATTTGCTTGGTATATTCGTTGCACTTGCTACCGGTTATATTTTAAAACTAACCTTATTAAAAGGTCAGCCAACACCTTTTATTATGGAAATGCCTGTTTATCGAATTCCGACATTACAAAGTATGTTTAAACTAACTTGGCAAAGGTTAAAAAGTTTTATTACTAAAGCCGGTAAAGCCATTGTCATTATGGTAACGGTATTGAGTTTGCTAAATTCATTGGGTACTGATGGTCGATTTGGACATGAACAATCTAATGATTCATTACTTGCTGCATTTAGTCAAACCATTACACCTGCACTTGCACCGATGGGGCTGGATAAACAAAACTGGCCAGCAACCGTTGGACTTTTTACGGGTGTTTTTGCCAAAGAAGCTGTTATTGCGACATTGAACTCACTTTATTCTATGGATAACCAACAACAGCAACGCGATAACTTCGATTTTAATAACAGTATTAAAGCTTCAATATTATCGATTCCTAAAAATTTACTCGATTTTACTGATACTATTTTAGATCCATTAGGATTCTCATCTTTAAAAGAAGATATTGATGATATTGAAAATGATTTAGCGGTTGATTCTACTACAGTGGCTAAGATTAAAACTTCATTTATGACGTACAATGTTGCCATTGCCTATTTGATTTTTATTCTACTTTATACACCTTGTGCAGCAGCATTGGGAGCGATTTATCGTGAAGCGGGAATTAGATGGATGGTATTTGTTGCCCTGTGGACATTTATAGTAGGTTGGCTGGTTGCGACGATATATTATCAAATAACTTTATTAGGGCAATCAGTCTCGGCAATTTATTGGTTGATGGGATGCGCTGCCTTTATTGGTGCAATGATTTTGTTAATGCGTTGGTTGGGGCAATATTCGTCTCTAAATATGCCGCCTAAATTGTATCATGATACTAGCAATGGATCTCGCTGCTGTGATCCATCATCAAAGTGATCATAAAACTTATTGGAGAAGAGCAAACCTAGCGTTTGTCTTTTTACTCATATGTTAATTTCGATTCGAGATTATATTCAATTAAAAGGGCGAGCAAATCTACAAGATATTGCTCGCTATTTTCATTTGCCTGAAAGTGTAGTTGAACAAATGATGTTGTTTTGGATTAAAAAAGGCAAGATAAAGCTCTATATTATGGAGGATTCAAATGCCTGTGGAACAAAAAAATGTGTCAGTTGTGTCGGTTGTGACCTAACTGGTCAACGCATTTATACTTGGGCATCATCTTAAATAACGTCAGTTAATTCATCCTTTTCAATGAGATGTATCAACAGATAAAATAAATTTGCCGCCATCTCATTTTTCTCATGTTTCTTTAGGCTATATCAAATGTTTTTATGTTTAACCTTTGATTGTTTCTGTGAAAGAAATTAAGGTTATTAGGGCTTTTAAGTAAAAAATAATCAATAATTTTCGTCTTCTACTCATCAATAGCTTAATAAATATTTTATTTTCGAGACCTTTATCACATAACTGAAATAATTTATATTTAAATAATAACAAATGATATTAATATGAACTTATGTTCATTTTAGTAAAAGTTAGTAAGGAGAAAACATGAAATCTATTGCAATTGGCGCAGATGATGCTGCTTTTGAATTTAGAAATAGTATTGTTGAATATTTAACTAAGCAAGGTATTGAACTCGTTGATTATAGTAGTGATAAGCAGTCAGAAAATGGTTTATATCCTGATGTTGCTAATGCTGTTGCATCTGCTATTAAAGCCGGAAAACATGAGCGAGGTATTTTAATTTGTGGAACTGGAATTGGCGTAGCGATAGCTGCCAATAAAGTTCCCGGTATTCGTGCCGCTCAGTGCCATGATGTCTATTCAGCCGAACGAGCCAGAAAGAGTAATAATGCACAGATTATGACTATGGGGGCTAGAGTCATCGGGGTAGAATTAGCGAAAAAGCTCGTACAAGCATGGCTAGAATCGGAATTTGAAGGTGGTGGATCAACGGCTAAGGTTGAACGAATCTGTTATTACGATGAGTTATATTCAAAGTAATTAGGTTAGTAAGAAATTTTTTAGTTAAAGTGAAGTTAAATTCATAAAAAAATATAAAATATTGTAGTAGAACTCGCGTGTTTTTATCGACATTTTTAACTTTCTTAGTTCAAAATAACAATATAAATAGCGATTTGATAGTGTCGTTTTATTACTGAATAAATGATATGATAACTCAATTTGAAATAGCAATGTTGTAGAGGACATAGATGTATGAGTCAATTAGATGAATTCAAAAAATTAACCGTTGTAGTTGCTGATACTGGTGATATCGATTCAATTAAACAATTTTCACCTGAAGATGCAACAACTAATCCTTCTTTAGTACTTAAAGCCGCTCAACTTCCTCAATATCGTCATTTAATCGATTCTGCTGTTGAAACTGCTAAAAAATTAGGTGGCAGTAAAGAGCAACAATTGGTCAATGCTTGTGATCAAGTTGCTGTAAATATAGGCGCTGAAATTTTAAAAATCATTCCAGGACGCATCTCAACAGAAGTTGACGCTCGCCTGTCATTTGATAAACAAGGTTGTATCGAAAAAGCACGCCGAATTATCGAACTTTATAAGCAAAAAGGGATCGATAAATCAAGAATCTTAATCAAAATTGCTTCAACGTGGGAAGGTATTAAAGCCGCAGAAGTTTTAGAAAAAGAGGGTATTAATTGTAATTTAACATTACTCTTTTCGTTTGCCCAAGCACGAGCCTGTGCAGAAGTGAATGCCTTTTTAATTTCCCCTTTTGTTGGTCGTATTTATGATTGGTATCAAGCTAAAAAACCTATTGAACCTTATGTGGCCGATCAAGATCCAGGGGTTGTTTCGGTTCGTAATATTTATAATTATTACAAACAACATGGTTATAAAACCATTGTTATGGGCGCAAGTTTCCGTAAAGTCGACCAAATCTTAGCTTTAGCTGGTTGTGATAGATTAACTATTTCGCCTAATTTACTATCAGAAATGCAACAATCCAACGCGCCAGTAGTACGCAAATTAGATCCTAATCAAACCATTGTTGCGCGCCCTACATTAATGACTGAAGCTGAATTTAGATGGCAACATAATAGTGATGCAATGGCGGTTGAAAAATTAGCTGAAGGTATTCGTGCTTTTGCTGTTGATCAAGGTAAATTAGAAGACATGATTAGTGCACTTCTCTAATTATATTCTGTCGTCAGGGGGAGCGTGTTTCCCCCTCTTTTTTATTTTTTATCGTTAATTTCTTAACGATTTTTGTAAGTGTGATTTAACTTGCAAATAGTAATGATATTTAAATTAAATATTTTGGAGATAACAAAATGAATGCAACAACTTTATCTCACCGCGAACTCGCGAATGCGATAAGAGCATTAAGTATGGATGGCGTACAGAAAGCAAAATCAGGTCATCCAGGGGCTCCTATGGGAATGGCGGATATGGCCGAAGTTCTTTGGCGAGGTTTTTTAAAACATAATCCAACTAATCCTCATTGGGCAGACCGTGACCGATTTGTATTATCAAATGGCCATGCGTCAATGTTGATTTATAGCTTATTACATTTAACAGGCTATAATGTCACGATAGATGATTTAAAGAATTTTCGTCAATTGCATTCAAAAACGGCAGGGCATCCTGAATATGGTCATCTACCAGGCATTGAAACCACAACAGGCCCATTAGGTCAAGGTATCGCTAATGCGGTTGGTATGGCAATTGCAGAAAAAACATTAGCAGCCCAATTTAATAAAGCCGGTCATAATATTGTTGATCATCACACTTATGTATTTATGGGTGATGGCTGTATGATGGAAGGTATTTCTCATGAAGTCTGTTCATTAGCTGGCACCCTTAAATTAGGTAAACTTATCGCGTTTTATGATGATAATGGTATTTCAATTGATGGTGAAGTGGAAGGATGGTTCACTGATGATACTGCAAAACGTTTTGAAGCTTACGGCTGGCATGTGATTCGTGGTATTGATGGTCATGATGCGAAAGCGTTAGCTGAAGCTATCGAACATGCACAAGCCGTAACAGATAAACCATCATTATTAATGTGTAAAACAATTATTGGTTTTGGTTCACCAAATAAAGCTGGTAGCCATGAAAGCCATGGGGCACCACTTGGTGATGCTGAAATCGAAGCCACTCGCAAAGCATTAGGATGGACATATCCGCCGTTTGAAATTCCGAAAGAATATTATGAAGCTTGGGATGCAAAAGCAAAAGGTCAGCAAAGTGAGCAAGAGTGGAATGTGCGTTTTGATGCTTATGCTAAAGCCTATCCTGAATTAGCGAAAGAATTCAAACGCCGTGTTGAAGGTCAATTGCCAACTAATTGGCAACAAACAGCTAAAGATTTTATTAATAAATTACAAGCAAATCCAGCAACTATTGCAACGCGTAAAGCCTCACAAAATGCGATCGAAGCTTTTGCACCAGCACTACCTGAATTTCTTGGTGGTTCAGCGGACTTAGCACCAAGTAACTTAACCATGTGGTCAGGCTCTAAAGAGATATTGTCTAATCCTGATGGCAATTATATTCATTATGGCGTGCGTGAATTTGGTATGTCAGCGATTATGAATGGTATTGCTCTACATGGCGGATTTATTCCTTACGGTGCAACTTTCTTAATGTTTATGGAATATGCCCGTAATGCAGTAAGAATGGCTGCGTTAATGAAGATTCGTTCATTATTTATCTATACCCATGATTCAATAGGTCTAGGTGAAGATGGACCAACGCATCAACCTGTTGAACAAATGGCTAGTTTGCGCGTTACTCCAAACGTTAGTACTTGGCGACCGTGTGACCAAGTTGAATCAGCCATTGCATGGCAATATGCAATTGAACGTAAAGATGGTCCAACAGCATTGATCTTCTCAAGACAAAATCTTAAACAACAAGATCGTACAGCACAGCAATTAGCTAATGTTTATCGTGGTGGTTATGTTCTAAATGATTGTACAGGCACGCCAGATCTTATCATTATTGCGACTGGCTCTGAAGTTGAACTTGCGGTAGAAGCTTATCATCAACTTACCCAAGCAGGTAAAAAGGTTAGAGTCGTTTCAATGCCTTCAACAGATGCCTTTGACAAACAAGATCCATCTTATAAAGAATCAGTTTTACCTTCATCAGTAACAGCAAGAATTGCTATTGAAGCTGGTATTAGTGATTATTGGTATAAATATGTAGGTCTAAATGGCAAAGTTATCGGCATGACAACGTTTGGTGAATCAGGACCAGCAGAGCAATTATTTAAAGCATTTGGTTTTACTGTTGAAAATGTAATTGCCCAAGCCAATAGTTTGTTAAAATAACAACATTAAAAAACGAACTCATAACGCCATAAGCAGTAGATTGCTAATGGCGTTTTTATTTTGATAAGCTATTTTTATAAAATATTATTTAAAATACTAATTGAAAGGATTTGGATCTTTTTTCAATTTATCATACTCGTATAAATTATTCATGTTCCAATCTTTGACTTTGATATTTTGTTGTTCGGGTATTTCTGTAATTTCATGTTGCATATAATCATGTTTGACATCTAATTGTACACCCATCCATTTGCTTTATTTTTAAATTAAGATCAAAAATCCAATTTAAATAATTTATTATATTGTTTTTATTTGTTATTTTAATTAAAAGGCTGCAAATTTGGAGGTTTTAAGGGGTATTTAAAATATATTTAATGTCAATAAAATAAATAGCATTTTTATACGTTGATTTTTAATTTATATATGGTCATATAATTAATGATATTGCTATAGTGCCAGATATTTCAAAATCTATATCTAACACTATTTTATACAAATGAATGCTAATAATACTCTGTTATTATTTATAAAAGAGTTTAACTAGTTATCTAGCAGCTCGTTCTAGAATGGTATCGATAGGTTGTCTTTGAATATAAACCATTCTTGCAAGCAATAAAATTGCTGCAACACTCAGGCCTGATATAAATCCTATCCAAAAACCAGCAGCTCCTATTGGTTCGATAATAATATTTGTTAATCCCAAAATATAGCCAACGGGTAAGCCGACTACCCAATAAGAAATAAGTGTAATAAAGAAAATACTTTGTGTATCTTTATAACCACGCAGTACGTTACTTGCAACCACCTGTAAATAATCAGAGACTTGATAGATAGCCAATAAAATAATTAATTGCATGCAGATAGAAATAACAGTGCTTTCGGTGGTGAAAACTTCAATTATTGGTGATTTAAATATTACTAATATCAGTGCCACAATAATTGCTAACATTAATGATATTGTTAAACTGATATAAGCGCTTTGCTTAGCTAAAATTGGCTTGCTTTTACCCAATAAAAAACCGACACGAATACTTGTTGCGACACCTAATGATAGGGGAATAGCAAATGTTAAACTACTGATGGTAAAGATAATTTGATGGGCAGCAACGGTTGTTTGACCTAATGGCGCTATCAATAATGCAACAACTGCAAACAAACTGACTTCGAAAAAGTAGGCTAATGCTAAAGGTGTACCAAGAACAATAATATTTTTGATGATTGAAAAATCAAATAGTTTAACCATTGGTGTTTTACGTACATCTTGCTGACTTGAGGTGGTTAATGTGTATATTCTTATTAACGCGAACATTAACCAAAATATAATTGCGGCAGTGATACCGCAACCTACACCGCCAAAAGCTGGTAACCCTAATTTACCATATATTAATATGTAATTAATGGGAATATTGGCAAGTAATGCAATAAATATAATTACCATTGCTGGTTTAGTATTTGATAACCCTTCACATTGATTACGGTAAACAAAAAAGAGTAAAAAAGCCGGTACTCCCCACATAATTGCACGTAAAAACGATACCGCTACATTAACCATTTCTGGATCGATAGGATGATCAGTTGAACTTCTCAATGTAATTAATTTATCGGAATGATAGAGAAAAAGCATCATGATTATCGACAAAAATAACGCAATAATTACACCTTGACGGGTATGAATTGCAATTTGATCGCGTTTAGCCGCGCCATTTAAATTAGCGATAATCGGTGTTAAAACTGTCAGTAATCCTTGACCAAATAAAATTGTTGGTAGCCAAATGGAAACCGCAATCGCTACACCAGAAAGTGCAGTAGCACTATAATTGCCGGCCATAATGGTATCAACAAAGGTGATAGCTGTTTGCGATATTTGGGCAATCAATACCGGAACTGCTAATTTTATAATATTTTTAATCTCTAACCGATAATGTAGTTTCATTGTTAGTATTACTGTTTAACAGTTCCCCATAAATCATATTCGTCTGAATGTTCAATATTAACTTGAACTATATCGCCAACTTTAACACTGTTTTCTTCATTTAGGTAAACAACACCATCAATTTCTGGTGCATCTGCCATGCTACGGCCAATTGCGCCTTCTTCATCTACTTCGTCTATGATGACCGATAATGTTTTCCCAATTTTATCTTGTAATTTTTGGGTAGAAATCATTTGTTGTAGTTGCATAAAACGATCATAACGTTGTTGTTTGATTTCGTCAGGAATTTGATTTGGTAGCGCATTCGCTGCTGCACCTTCAACAGGACTGTAAGTAAAACAGCCAACGCGATCTAATTGTGCTTGCGATAAAAAGTCGAGTAATAGTTCAAAATCTTGTTCGGTTTCGCCAGGATAGCCGACAATAAAGGTTGAACGTAGGGTGATTTCAGGACAAATATTTCGCCATTTTTCAATTCGTTCAAGAGTACGTGCAATGGTGCCCGGTCGTTTCATTGATTTCAGCACTGATGGGCTGGCATGCTGTAAAGGTACATCTAAATAAGGAAGAATTTTACCTTCAGCCATTAATGGAATCAATTCATCAACACTCGGGTAGGGATACATATAGTGTAACCTTACCCAAATACCGAGACTCGCTAATTGTTCACAAAGCGTTTTGATATCGGTTTTTAGTGGCATACCATTCCAGAAATCGGTACGATTTTTAATATCAATACCATAGGCTGATGTATCTTGTGCAATCACTAATAATTCTTTAACACCACTGTCGGCTAAGCGTTTAGCTTCATCAAGCACATTACCAATCGGGCGACTGACCATCTCGCCTCGAAGTGATGGAATAATACAAAATGTACAGTTATGATTACAACCTTCAGAAATTTTTAAATAAGCATAATGCTTTGGTGTTAATTTAACACCTTGTTGTGGCACTAAACTTGTAAAGGGATTATAAGCTGGTTTAGGCGCGTATTTGTTTACATGAGTCAGCACAGATTCGTAACTGTGTGGACCTGATATTTCAAGCACTTTAGGATGAACAGAACGAATCTGATCTTCTTTGGCGCCAAGGCAGCCAGTGACAATGACTTTTCCATTTTCGTTTAATGCTTCACCGATAGCTTCAAGCGATTCTTGTACAGCACTATCAATAAAACCACAGGTATTAACAATAACTAAATCAGCATTATCATAACTTGGTACAACTTGATAACCTTGAGTACGTAACTCAGTTAAAATTCGCTCTGAGTCAACAAGGTTTTTAGGACAACCAAGGCTCACAAATCCAATAGTAGGGGATGACATATTCATATTTTTATAGTGTGTTTATTAATTAGAGGTATATTTGAGAATTTTATCAGTCAATTAGTTTAATTTTGTAGCTAATAATAAAAAAACGGGTGCATTTTACCATATTTCATCTTAGTTGATATAAAGAATTTCTCATTGCGTATAAACATCTTTAGCATCAATGTATTAATAGATGGTTATTCTACGTTAAAATAAGTTTCTTATGCTTTAATGGGGTTAATTTGAATTTTAAGTAAACTGTTTTTTGAATTGAGTTATTAAAATTAGAATAGCTAAAAAGTAGCTAATTATTCCTCGTATTTTAATTTATTATGGTTGATTTATCTAATTAAAAAAAGAGCCGTTATTTGACAATAACAGCTCATAAATAGGAAGTTAAAAATTTAATAATAATTTATTTTAGTGAATTTACCACTTCATCAATTTGACGATCCAAACTTTCTGCACCGCCGCCAGATAAGTACCAAAGATCAGGCGTTAAATATATCACCTGTGTTTTAGCCTTTTTCAATACTTTTGAGTCAAAGTAATTTTCACTCATGCCTTCTTTACCAATCGCTTTACTGCGATCAACGATATAGATAACATCAGGTTTTACTGTGCTTATGTAATGATTATCAATAAATACCGGTTTAGGTTTGTCGTTATTATTGCTAGATTTAACATCGACGGGTACTGCCCGTTTAACTTTTAGTACATCATGTATTAAAGCCGCACTTGAGCTAGTATTTATAAGGATCATTTTTCCATCATTATGAATTGCTACAATCGCTTTTTTATGGCTTGCTAAAGCAATTGATTGTGCATCATTTACCTTTTTTTCAAGCGATTGAATCAAATTAGTAGCTTTAGTTTCTGTTTCGGTAATACTTGCCAACACATTAATATGATCTTTTGTTGATTGAATATAGTTTTTAGCATCAACACTTAGATTAATAACAGGCGCAATTTTAGTTAACTCAGGCGCACGACTAGCTTGACGACCATCAATAATAATTAAATCAGGTTTAACTTGTTTAATCGCCTCTAAATCAGGTTCTTTCATATTACCTGTATCTTTAATATTGGTTTTTTTATACTGATTTAAGTAGGTTGGAATTACTGATTGTGGTGCGCCAACAACGATAGAACCTTTGCCTAATGCATCCAAGGTGTCTAAGGCACCATAATTCATCACGACAACTTTATGTGGTAATTTGGGAACCGTTACTGTTTGATTATCGGCTGTTACTATCATCGTATTTGATGATTGGCAACCGGTTAGTCCTAATGTCGCGGCAATAAGGCTAATTAGTAACCATTTTTTATTTATCTTCATCATAATTTCTCGCATTATGTTTATGTGTAAATGAGAACTATTATTATTTAATAAATTAAAATTGTCTAGTCTTAAATAATTTTTCGAAAAGATATTGATAATTGTTCTCATATACTGTAGTGTTCACATTCCACTTGAAATAAAAATATCATTATTAATAATAGGGTTATACATCATGGCTTTCAAAAAGAAACTTAAACTTGCTAAACATGCAATCAATTCAGGTATTTTAATATCATTATCAACCTCGGCTTTGGCGGCAACTAATTCTGATACTGATACTATGGTTGTAACCGCTTCGGGATTTGCGCAACAAGTTAAAGAAGCGCCGGCGACAATTTCGGTTATTACGCCCGAAGAAATTGATAATAAACCTTACCGTGATGTCACTGACGCTTTAAAAGATATTCCAGGTGTCACAATAACAGGTGGTGGTGATTCAACTGATATTAGTATTCGTGGTATGGATGCTAAATACACGATGATTTTAGTTGATGGTAAAAAAGTTAACACTCGTGAAACACGGCCAAATAGTGATGGTTCCGGTTTTGAGCAAGGTTGGTTACCACCATTAACCGCAATTGAACGTATTGAAGTTGTCCGAGGGCCTATGTCTTCACTGTATGGTTCTGATGCGATGGGCGGGGTCATTAATATTATTACCAAAAAAGTATCAGATAAGTGGCATTCAGGTTTACGTTTAGAGTCAGTTATCCCTTATCGTTCCAAAGAAAAAGATACTTATACTGGCAGCTTTTCAACAATGGGTCCTATTATTGATGATATTTTAGGTATTCAACTTTATGGCCAATACTCTAATCGCCATGAGGATGAGTTTTTAAATGGTCATTCCGAGCAAAAATTACGTAGTATAAATGGAAAATTATCGTTGAATGCAACCGATACTCAAAAATTTGATTTAGACTTTGGTCGTTCTTTACAAAATAGTGCTTCAACCAGAGGTAAAACTAGAGATAAAACCAGAAAGGATGACTTTAAGCGAAATAATGCGAGAAACACTTTTGCGTTAACTCATAATGGTATGTTTGGCGATGTTTCAACAACTTCGTTTATTGCCTATGAAGAAAATAATAATCCAAAAAGAAAGATGAAAATTAGAAACACTGATGTGGATTCAAGAATAACAATTCCATTTTATATCAATATGTTAACGGTTGGTGCTAAATATAATTATCAAGAGTTACATGATAAAGGTAATGAACTTGATAGCAATATAAATAAAATAGATCGTTGGAATTATGCTTTATATGCGGAAGATGAGATAAGTATTTTTGATAATTGGAATATAACTGCCGGTTTACGTTATAACAAAGATGAAAATTATGGTAATAATTGGAATCCAAGAATTTATAGTGTATGGAATATTGATGATAACTTTACTTTGAAGGGGGGGTATTCTACCGGTTTTGCAACGCCACAATTACGTGAAGTTGTTTCTGATTGGGGGCAAGTAACCGGTGGTGGATATTGGGATAGTGTAGTAGTTGGTAACCCAGATTTAAAACCAGAAAAATCTGATAATTTTGAAATTGGTTTAGCTTATACCAATGATTATGGTATTGATGCTTCAGCAACTGCTTTCTATACCAAGTATAAAGATAAAATTCAGTCCTACTATATTTGTGATACTAGAAAGATTCCAAATAGAAAATGTAAATATAAAAACTTCAATAAAGAATTTGATTTTATTCAAGGACGAGAAAATGTAGATAAAGCAGACCTTAAAGGTCTTGAACTTTCATTTAAAACTCCATTATTTACTGATTTCTTATTAAGTACTAATTATTCTTGGACTAAGACTGAACAAAAAACAGGTCCAAATAAAGGAAGATCACTAAATCGTACACCGAAACAGAAGTTCAATACGCAACTTGATTGGAATGTCACTCAAAAGTGGGATTTATGGACTAAGATTGCTTATTATGGGGTAGAAAGTACCACAGACCGCAATGGTAATAAAATTGAATATCCGGGCTATACTTTCTGGGATGTTGGTGCATCTTATAAAATCCATAAACAAGCAAAATTATATGCTGGTATTTATAACTTGTTTGATAAAGACGTAAGCAACGATGATTTTGGTAAAACGTTAGAAGGTCGACGTTATTTTGTTGGTACTGAGATTAATTTCTAAATGAAACAAACAATCTCTCGATTATTTTTCTAAGATGATTTTTATATAAAAAGGGCGGGTTAAAGCGCCCTTTTTTAATTATGTAAGTATCATAAAGACATATAATATGCATTTAACAATATTATTTTACTGAAATTTAGCGATTTCAGTTATGCCTTGTTTATTATTTGAATCTGTAGTCGGGTTTAACAGTATTTGGGTAGAAACATCACTCAGTGTTATTGTTACCTTAGCATTTGGTGTTAAAGAGAACTCTGCCGCATCGTATGGGCTATTATTGATAAAAGCTTTTGTTACAGAAATTTTATCGATAGACTTATCGGTGTCATTGATAAGTGAAATTGAAATTTTAAAATCAATATTTGACATGGCTTTTTTCTTATATTGAATTAATTTTTTTGTGAACTCGGGGTTAGTTATAGCATATATTCCTTTATCATGTTTAACCGTTAGGATATCTGCTTGTTTTAAAAGTTCAGTGTCTGATATGTCTTGACCAACTAAAATAGGAATTTCAAATGATGCATATGATTTCATTTTTTGAGTATAACACTCTTTATATTCAACTGATTTGAATAGTTGGGCTATCTCTTTTTTAGCTGTAATGAGTGACGATGATTCACTTCTGGAGTCTTTATAATCTGAGCAGGCAGGGACTTCTAATGTTAAGTTTCCCTTAACAAAAGATGGTTTAGCATCAAGCTGTGAAATTGTCACGGTTGTTTCAACATTAGCATCACAACCTAATAGCATTGCAGAAATAAATGATATTAATAAAATTTTTTTCATTGTATTTTCCTATTAAAGTGTTTAATTACTTAGATCATATCAGTAAAAATTTATTTAACCATGGTTAATTCAAAATACAGTCAAAAAATTTTAATTTATTATTTATCAAAATTTTTTTATGACTTGAATTATGCTGTTAACTCTGTTTTATCTTGATAGGCTAGCCAATCGAACGTTCAAAATAAAAAATATGTCATACCGTTCCTATGATTAATCGAAATTTGACATCAACGAAGACAATCATTAGTTAACTAACTTATCAGATCTGAATTTAATAATAATAAATATTAAATTAAAAAATGATGATGGGAAATAACAGGCACAATATGGTGTTATTAAGAGCATAGCCTTTCTCGTATTTTGTACGTGTGAAAAAGTGAATATCATCCAACAATAAAGTAAGTTAAGATAATTTGTTGTAACAATTGCGATTTTGATCGCTTTTTTTTTATTCTCGTGTTTAGAAGTTATTCTATATGCAATAATTATCTTGATTTTTAAGTATAATAATCAATTGAATAATTGTATATATTCAAAATAAGCTATAGCCCACGTTTGTAAATGGTATTGTGTTGTTAATTGTTATCATGTTACAAGCAAACGGTCTTTTATTAACAATAAACGAATTTTGCAATGGTGAAATTTGAAGTGCGGCGGTGGAAAGTGGATAATAATAGATTTGCTAAAAAATGGTATGGGTTTTACCCCAGCTTTACCCCGATTTAACCCCTTTAATAGAATTGAGATGAAGATTAATTCTTGCGGAGTCTTTTCGGATAAGGACTTGAATTGGTACGCCCGGGTGGACTCGAACCACTGACCCCCACCATGTCAAGGTGATGCTCTAACCAACTGAGCTACGGGCGTATATGTTGAAACACGCAAATATTAGCTGTGAAATCGATTTGTATCAAGTAAAAAAATTAAAAATAGCCTGTTTTTTAATCTGTTGAACGATTGCGGTTATAGAATAACCGAATCCGTTGTTTTTATGATCAAGATAAGGGTTGTAAAATAGATTTATTTTTATCATTATTACAATTTAAAAAACAGTTTTAGTTTTTTTTCTCGAATTGTAAATAAATGTAAATTTTCTGTGGTTTGTTTAGTCTTATTTAGCTATACTCCATGGAATAATTAAGGAGCTATTTGTTTTGGTTAACATGTCGATAAAAGATCAGATAGAGGATGTTTTACATAATATTTTTGGATATAAATCATTCAGAAATCAACAAAAAGAAATTATTGAATCAATTATCGATGGTCGAGATACCTTAACAATTATTCCTACCGGTGGTGGTAAATCGTTATGTTACCAAATACCCGCCGTATTATTGCCAAGTACCGCTTTGGTCATTTCACCGTTAATTTCTTTAATGAAAGATCAGGTTGATCAACTCATTGCCAACGGTATTTCGGCAGCATATCTAAATGCAACTCAATCATCAGATGAACAGCAAGCCGTTATTGAACAATATTTATCACACTCGATAAAATTGCTTTATATTTCACCGGAAAGACTTGCTGTATCATCATTTTCTACCATGATTGAAAAACATCCCCCTTCATTAATTGCCATAGATGAAGCACACTGTATTTCACAATGGGGCCATGATTTTCGCCCTGATTATCGCCAATTAGGGCAGCTTTCTGCGCGTTTTCCTGATATTCCTTTGGTTGCACTGACTGCAACAGCGGATAAGATGACTCAGACGGATATTATTCATCAATTAAAACTAGTGGATCCTTTAGTTGTCGTGCGTAGTTTTGATCGTCCCAATATCCGTTATACCGTAGTGGATAAATTTAATTTAACCGAGCAAGTGGTCTCTTTTATTGAAACACAAAAAGGCAATAGTGGCATAATTTATTGTTCAAGTCGTTCTAAAGTTGAAGATATGGCGACAAGGCTTGCTGCACGTGGTTTTTCTGTTATAGCTTATCATGCTGGTTTAACCAACAGCGAACGTTTACAGGCACAAGAATCTTTTTTAAAAGATAATGTACAAATTATTGTTGCAACAGTTGCATTTGGTATGGGAATTAATAAACCGAATATTCGATTTGTTATCCATGCAGATTGCCCAAGAACAATTGAAGCTTATTATCAAGAAACGGGACGAGCAGGGCGAGACGGCGTACCTGCCGAAGCAATATTACTTTTTAATGGAAAAGATTTAAATTGGTATCATCGACAAATTGCTGACAAAATGGATGGTAAGCATAAAGAGGTCGAGCAACATAAAGTTAATGCTATGGAATCATTCGCTCAAAGCTTAACTTGTCGGCGAATCGTATTGCTTAATTATTTTGGTGAAAATCACAGTGAGCCTTGTAATAACTGTGACATCTGTCTGTATCCACCAGAAATGTACGATGGTTTAATTGATGCGCAAAAAGTTTTATCGTGTGTTTATCGAGTTGAGCAACGTTATGGCGCGCAATATATTTCTGATGTATTACGAGGATCAGCTCGCTCGCAAATAAAAGAAAACGGACATGACAAATTGTCTGTTTATGGAATTGGGAAACAGCATTCAACAGATTATTGGTTAAGTGTCATTAGACAATTAATTTATTTAGGTTACTTAAGTCAAAATATTTCAACTTTTACAACGTTACAACTGACTCAAGAGGCACGAAAAATTTTAAGAGGTGAGATTAGCTTATCATTAGCTAAACCTCGACTAGAGATTGTGAAGAAGAGTCGCTTAAATCGATATGCTAGAGCAATTAACTTAACTACCATTTTGTCTTATGAAGAGCGTATTTTATTTAATAATCTAAAACGATTACGTAAAGATATTGCAGATGTTGAAGATATTGCACCATATGTCATATTTAGCGATGCGACCTTATTAGAAATGGTGCAAACTATGCCAGAAAGCAAAAAACAACTACTTAACGTTACAGGTGTAGGTAAAATTAAATTAGAGAAATATGGCAATTTATTTTTAGATGAAATTAACGATTTCATGATAAAAAATATATAACATCATAAATAATTAACTATAATAGCGTCTCTTAAGAAAACAAATTTATTAAAAAAAGATAAAAAATGGAGCTTTTTATGTCACCGATGAATGACATGCCACAAATGTTAGCGCTCGTATTATTGTTAATTATTTTATACCTTGGCGATATTGTTTCAACCCGAACCAAAGCTTGGATCCCCTCTGTATTTATTTGTGCTGTACTTTTCTTACTTGGTTATTGGACGTTTTTCCCAAAAGATATCGTCGCTCGTGCGGGTATCCCAACTGTCGTTGCTGTAATGTTTATGTATTTACTGATCGTTAATATGGGCACACTATTATCGGTTAAGGAACTATTACTACAGTGGAAAACTATTTTAATTTCGCTGGCAGGAATTGTGGGGATCATTATTATTGCAATAATAGTGGGCTATCTATTCTTTGACTTTAATACCGTTGTTGTGGCGATTCCGCCTCTAGTTGGCGGCATTGTATCGGCCATTATTATGGCGAAAGGTGCAACCGATGCTGGATTACCTGATCTCGCTGTATTTGCCATTATTATCTATGTGATGCAAGGCTTTATTGGTTATCCGCTTACCTCAATCATGCTTAAACGAGAAGGGCGACGAGTGCTAAGCCAGTATCATGCAGGTACTTGGAATGCCAATAACGATCCAAAGTCATCGATTGACAAACAATCAGTGGTCGCAGATGATGAAAATCCGATGCCACGCATGTTTGCTAAAATTCCTTCCAGCTATAATTCATCTTATTTCATTTTTTTACGTATCGCAATTATTGGGCTTTTAGCTTACTCTGTCTCTGAAATTTTAAAGCCAATTGTCAGTGTTAGCCCATTTGTCTTATGTTTACTATTTGGTGTTATTGCGGCATCGTGTGGCTTCTTAGAACGTCATCCACTCAAAAAAGCAGGTGGATTTGGTTTAGCGGTGATGGGATTAATGCTCTTTATTTTTGATACCTTAAGTAAAGCAACGCCTGAAATGCTAGTTCGATTAATTACACCACTTATCATCTTTATTTTATCTGCGGTGGTTGGCATGTTTATCTTTTCGGTGATTGTGGGTAAAGTTTTAAAAGTCAGTAAAGAGATGGCGTTTTCTATCGCACTGACCGCCTTATATGGTTTTCCTGCTGATTATATTATTACCAATGAAGTGATCAACAATTTAACTAAAGATCAGAAAGAAAAAGAGGTGCTGACTAGCCATATGCTACCCCCGATGCTGATTGGTGGATTTATTTCAGTCACAATCGTATCTGTGGTGCTTGCAGGTATCATGGTCAACATGATTGTTGCACCATCAGCGGTTACGCACTAGTGACAGATAAAATGGTGTTGATTGGCTAAAGTAACCGACACAATTAAAAAAAGTAATGACATAAATAAGGATTAGATGATTGCA
The DNA here is from genome assembly GCF_026536245.1 of Gilliamella sp. B2824. Lineage (NCBI taxonomy): Bacteria > Pseudomonadati > Pseudomonadota > Gammaproteobacteria > Orbales > Orbaceae > Gilliamella > Gilliamella sp. B2824. The sequence continues at coordinate 42,802 of NZ_JAFNON010000013.1, forward strand.
TATCTAATCCTAAAAAATAGAATACATTGAAATATTAAAGGTAGTATCATGATAAATCCAGATATCAAAAAACTCGTTCAACAAAATATTGATGAAATGATTGCTTTTCGTCGAGACCTACATCGACATCCTGAATTACCATGGGAAGAGTTTAGAACCACCGACAAAATAGCCGAACAACTTGATAAAATCGGTATTCCTTACCGCCGGACAAAACCAACAGGCATTATTGCTGATATCCAAGGTGGTAAACCCGGTAAAAGAATCTTACTGAGAGCAGATATCGATGCATTACCGGTGCAAGAATTAAGTACCAACATCGATTATAAATCAACAATTGATGGCAAAATGCATGCTTGTGGTCATGATACCCATGCTTCTATGCTACTGACTGCGGCTAAAGCACTTTATGCTATTCGCGATCAGCTAAAAGGTAATGTGAGATTAGTGTTTCAACCGGCGGAAGAAATCGCCCAAGGTGCAAAAAGCATGATTAAACAGGGTGTGCTTGAAGATGTCGATAGCGCTTTTGGCATGCATATTTGGTCACAAACACCTGTAGGGAAAGTATCTTGTGTGGTCGGTTCTAGTTTTGCTTCGGCAGATTTATTAACTGTTCGTTTTAAAGGTAAAGGTGGACATGGATCTATGCCACATGACACTGTTGATGCCGTTATGGTCGCATCTTCATTTGTAATGAATATACAATCTATTGTCTCGCGTGAGGTATCTCCCCTTGATCCAGCTGTAGTCACCATTGGCAAAATGGATGTTGGTACTCGTTTTAATGTGATTGCCGAAAATGCGGTATTAGAGGGCACTGTACGCTGTTTTAATGTTGCTGTACGTGACAAAATTGAAGCAGCAATTCGTCGATATGCTAACCAAGTTGCTGCTATGTACCGAGCTACGGCCGAAGTTGAATATATTTATGGTACACTTCCCGTGATTAATGATAAAGAGAGTGCCTTATTAGCACAAAAAGTTATTGTCGAATCGTTTGGTGAACAAACCCTTTATTTTGAACCGCCGACAACTGGTGGTGAAGATTTTAGTTACTATACAGAAAACATTCCAGGCGCTTTTGCCTTAGTGGGTTCCGGTAATTCTGAAAAAGACACGCAATGGCCACATCATCATGGTTGCTTTAATGTTGACGAAGATGGTATGACCTTAGGTGCAGAATTTTATGCACAATATGCTTGGGCTTATTTAAATCAAAACTAAACGCCAAAAACTTGAATAAAAAGTTGATTTAGGCGGATACTCTGCCGAGCCAAATGGCTTGGCAGCGTGATAATTCAACATATCAATTAACCTAAACTATTTCACAACTGCTGACAAATAGATCATTTAACAAATTAAATTTTGACAAAAAGCTTAAGGAAATATGTACGTTTTAGCATAAAAACTTTGCTTGAATTCAACTACTAAGTATGAATTCAGTTTAAAAAAGGCTTCATAGGTTGTTTTATACTTGAGCCTTTTTCTTGGGCGATTACTTAATTCCAATCGAGATGTTCATTTCCAATATAAATTTTGCCGAGTGAGGGAATTGGCCTAGAACATTCAGAATACTGAATAAGGCGAGGGCATACACGAGCTACGATTCTCGCTGGTTTGTTAATGTGAAACGAAAGCAGTAAAGCTGTGACCAGTATTCAAGCGGTTGTGGGGACAAATTTTTTATGGAACAAATTTGAAGATTAGTACATAGCGATAATAGCCTCGAAGAAGCAAGCAAAAATGGGCGATACGAGTAATTTGGGGAGGTTCATAAACCTCCTTTTTTCTCGGTCGTTTTCACCGAAAAGAAAACATCACAAAACGACCAATGTCCAAAATCTTAACCAATCTAAAATCCAAAAATTCTATTAAGAAATTTAAGAAATAAAAGGGGTGATATATTTTCGAATAAAAAATAATACGATATATTTCAAATATATCTTACTATTTTACATTTCCTTACAAATAATTCGGCTGAATGAGTGGCTTTTTTTTATTATCCCCTTATAATTAAAACGATTTAGGCTTAATTTATAGCCGTTTAGCATAAAAAAACCTAAATAAAATAAAAGATTAGTTGACGGATGGAACGCCATGCAGTATAATTATAGACACCAGACACCAGACACCAGCGCTGGCAAAACAATGTTTTAAAAACTCATCAATCTCTCTTTAGGCTGAAATTTAATTCAATTCTTACTTCTACTTTTAACTTATTTCATCGAAATAGCGTAAATAATCATCGTTTTTTAGCAATAAGTGTAAACAAAAGATACGCTTTGAGCTCAGCGTTATCCTTAAGCTTAATTAAAGATATAAATTTAAGGTTAATCTTAACTTCACTAGGGGTTTATACTCAAACTCAAGCATCAGGTAGGTTATCTAAACTTGGTTTAGCTTGGATGCCGATGTTATTGTTGTTTTATTGCTCTAATACTCAAGCATTATCGGCAAGTACAACTGAATATATTCATGGTAATCCACCTTATTTAACCTTTGATAATGGGGTAACTAAGGTTACCACTGCAGATGGTTTGTTATGGATTACCCTATCCGACGGTACTCACATTACACCAGCAACCAATACTTCAACCGCAGTCAACCCAATACAGCTGCCGGTAACCAATCAGAGTTTCGCTGATATTGTTATGTCAATACCTACCAATACCAATTCCATTGCCTTAAGTGCTTTAATTGGTGCACCCTATAATTATTGGGGTGATGAAGATGGTGATGGTCAGGGTACTAATGGTATTACCGCTACCGGTAATTTAAGCGTGCGTATTACCGATAAAGCCAATCATGCTGTGAGTCGTAGTGCTACTTTAGATATCTGTGATGCGCCTTATAAAGTGGAATTAACCACTACTGCTGGTAGTTTAACCACCCAGTATGGGCTACCAAATAGTCGTAATTTCAGCAGTGGTACTGCCACCTATTATATCAATCCTAAAGCCGCACCAAAAATCTGTTATGCCCAACCGACGCTGTCTTGGGGTGGCGGCGACAGTGCCGGTCCCGCTGATATCTGGACTCCAGGTAAAGGCTTCCTGGTGCAGTCCACTGAGCCATCAAGTTACAGTCGTAACTTCCCGACTACTGGTGCTAATAATCTGTATTTTGATTTAGACATAGCTGGTGTTAAAGGTTCAGCATTGACATGGCCAACAGTCAGCCAAGGCGGTATTACCGCCACCATGACGCCATCGCCCGATAATGCTAATAACATTCGCGTCACCCTCACGGGTCCGGTGGCAACAGCATCCCAACGGAGTTCAGCCACACCGGGTAGTCTTGCTACTCCCAGCTTGCCACAGACTTTTGTGTTAGTCGGTAAAGATAGTAGTAATAGCGAAGTAGTAAGTTATGGTTTTGAGTTAAAGCAGTGGTTCGTCAACCGCGGAGATAAATTTGATACTTATGTTAACACCTCATCCTGGTGTAGCAATTTAGGCGGCGGTTACCGCCTGCCACAGGTCAAAGACTTAACTAACGCAAAGTGTGGCGTCAATAATAGCGACTTTCCATGCGTTAATGGCATAGATGGCGCCACGCCGGCATCAACTCAAGAGAATTACCAGCGTAATATTGGTGCGGGTTTGTTTACCGAATGGGGCATCATGAACCGTTATACCGCTGCCGACTTCGCTGACAGCGTCGTCTGGACAAGTGACGGCGACGGTTCGCGCCCGTTCCTTGTCACCACGGACGACGGCCTCGTTTTCACCTACCTCCCCGGCTACAACTACAACGGGGTTTGCGCCTATCCTTAGTTTTTGATCCTTAAGTCGCAGGCGTTTAATAAGGCGTAATAAAGGTTAAGCAACAACAGGACAGTTGCAGCGGCAGGGGCAATCCGAGCCGATAGCATCGGCAAGCAAAAATGAACGATACGAGTAATTTGGGGAAGGCACATAAACCCCTCTTTACTCGGGCGTTTTTCCCCGCAAAGAAAACATCACAAAACGACCAATGTCCAAAATCTTAACCAATCTAAAATCCAAAAATTCTATTAAGAAATTTAAGAAATAAATTTGATTAATAAATGAAAATAATGACTGCCAAAAAGTTTAATGAATCCTATGCGTTTAAACATAAAAAACAATCAATATTTAATTGTTTAAAATATTTTTGTAAAAATTATTGAGGAGTCTATATCGTTTCATTTTACAAAAAAACTTGAATTCAAGTAACCCAATTGCTACCCCTTTTTTTCGAGTTAATTTAAAATTAAATAAAATCAAAACATTAAAAAATCATCAAAAAAAAGGGTTTAAACCCCCAAAAATACCATTTACCTTTACATTAACAACGATTATAGTATCTCACGTTCTAGCTCACAGCCGTAAAGGTTGCTTAAAAAAGCCCAAATAAATATAAGCCTCTTGTTCGTTTAGCTCACAGCCGTAAAGGTTGCTTAAAAAATAGTTAATTCAATTAAATTCATTATCGGCGAGCTCACAGCCGTAAAGGTTGCTTAAAAATTTACCAGCACCAAGAGCACCTGTAACTATATGCTCACAGCCGTATAGGTTGTTAAATAAACTTTACATCCAAAAATTCCTGACATGAAGTTTAAGGAAAGGTATGCGTTTTAGTATAAAACATTGTCGAATATTAAATCGGTTATCGGCATAGTAAAGACTAATTTGACACATTATGATATGATAATTGGCAATTTCATTAGCAATTAGTAATGGTGATTATGAGTTATCAAGTTCTGGCACGTAAGTGGCGACCAAAATCATTTTCTGAAGTGGTTGGACAGCAGCATGTTTTAAAAATTTTGTCGAATGCGCTTTCACTTGGGCGCGTACACCATGCTTATTTGTTTTCGGGTACTCGCGGCGTTGGGAAAACGTCTATCGCACGTTTACTCGCTAAAGGTTTAAATTGCGAAACAGGTATAACTGCAACGCCTTGCGGTGTTTGTGATAATTGTCGCGATATTGAACAAGGTCGCTTTGTTGATTTGCTTGAGATCGATGCAGCATCAAGGACAAAAGTCGAAGATACGCGTGAAATTTTAGATAATATTCAATATTTGCCAACTAAAGGACGATTCAAAGTTTACCTAATTGATGAAGTCCATATGCTTTCACGTAGTAGTTTTAATGCTTTGTTAAAAACATTAGAAGAACCACCAGAACATGTAAAATTTTTATTAGCCACAACCGATCCACAAAAATTACCGATTACGATTTTATCTCGTTGTTTGCATTTGCATTTAAATGTACTTGATACCTCGTTAATTGCCGAACAGTTATCACACATTTTACAACTTGAACAGATCGAAAGTGATAGTAAAGCGATACAGTTATTGGCCAAAGCAGCTAACGGCAGTATGCGTGATGGGCTAAGTCTTACTGACCAAGCGATTGCTTTAGGCAATGGTAAAGTCGAAGCTGAGTCAGTTGCTATGATGCTAGGCACGTTAGATAAATCAATACCATTTTCACTAGTAGAGTCGCTTTATCACGGGGATGGTAATGCTTTAATGCAGCAAATTAATGTTGCTGCGACGCAAGGTGTTGATTGGGATAATCTACTTGTTGATAGCATTGCACTTTTACATCAAATAGCATTACTTCAAGTCGTTCCTACTGCACTGGGGGATTACAGTGACAATGAAGATCGCATACGCTTTTTAGCACAATATATGGCGCCAAATGATATCCAGTTGTTTTATCAAATTTTGTTGATGGGTAGAAAAGAACTTGCTTATGCACCTGATAAAAAAGTTGGTGTTGAAATGAGCTTTCTACGCGCGTTAGCCTTTATCCCTAAAACAAATGAGGCAGTTAAACCGCCTAAACAGCAAGCTAAAGTCGCTGAGCAATCACCAAAAATGGCGGATAGCAAACCACAAGTCCCGCCAATGGTATCAAGTCAGCAAAATCAGCAACGTATTGAACCGAAGTCAAACTTACAAAATACTTCAGTTAATTCGTCTAATGCTAAAGAACAACCAAAGTTGGAACCAATAAGGTCAACGACAACAGAAAAGATTGAAGCTGAACAAACGATAACAGAAGATGTAAAGGATAATGTTGCACAATCAGACTTAGTTATCCCTGATGAAGCATCCTCGATTACTAAAAATATTTTAGAAATGAGAATGCAATTAATCAAAGAGGAGCAAAATACAAAAAAGTCTGAATCAGTGGCTGGAAAAGAGCAGTCACAAAATGGCGAGGAGCACTCCTCATTAGCGCGTATAAAAAACATTTTGCCATTAACTAACGAGAAAGAGAAAAATACTGAACTAGATAGCCATACAATTAATGATAATGACGAAGAAGAGATTACTGCTGAAAATTATCAATGGCAATCCTATGGTCTGGTTGAAACTAAAGATGATATGGTTATCGATACAAAGGCTTTTCGAGAATCATTAAATGGTGATAAAACACCAGAAATGACTCAAAAACTTATTGGTGAAATGGCTCAAAAAGATAAATGGTGTGCAGAGATCGAACAACTAGAATTGGCTCCGTTAATTAAACAAATAGCAATAAATTCATTTTTAGAACAAGTTGATGAAAATAATGTTGTCTTACATATGCGCTCGTCAGTTAAACATCTGATCAATTCATCTGTTAATACTAACAAATTAGAAAAAGCATTATCTAACCATCGACAACAATTAGTAAAACTCAAGGTAATGATTGATGATAATCAAGAAAATAAAACGCCTTTAGAAATGCGCGAAGATTTATATCAACAAAAGTTAGAACAGGCTAAGCAGATCATCAAACGAGATACTAAAATTGAGATGATTTGCCAATATTTTGAAGCGAAGATTGATGAAGCGAGTATTCGTCCTGTATAATTGACAGCTAAATGTTTTAAAAGAGGAATAAATATGTTTTCAGGTGGAAAAGGTGGTTTGGGTAATTTGATGAAACAAGCCCAACAAATGCAAGCAAAAATGCAGCAAGCTCAGGAAGAGATCGCTAAATTGGAAGTGACCGGTGAATCAGGTGCTGGAATGGTTAAAATCACAGTCAATGGAGCACATAGCTGCAAACGCGTTGAAATCGACCCATCAATGTTAACAGAAGATGATAAAGAGATGTTAGAAGATCTTATTGCTGCCGCTTATAACGATGCTACTCGTCGTTTAGACGAGGCGCAAAAAGAGCGAATGGCACAAGTTACCGGTGGCATGCAATTACCACCAGGCTTTAAAATGCCATTTTAATGATTGCCGTTGAATATTGATTATTGTCGGTATAAAAATTAACTTTATCTAATTTAGTGGGAAGGCTAGTTTTCTAGTCTTCCCATTTATTTATAGAAATTATTTAGCAATAAAAATAAAATCATTCATTAATTTTTCATTATCATAGGTAATATTATGTAATCTTTTTTGGAATATTTTGCACAAATCATGAATTGATATTTCTTTGACTTTAACATTATCATAATTGCTGATTTTTTTGCTTTCACCTTTAGTGATAATCCAAACTTGTTTGCTTTTGCCTGTCAGCGGAATTTTTTTTGGCGTCGTTGGTCCATCCATTTTTTTGTATTGAACGTTAAATGTGCTTTATGATTAAGTTGATTAATATAATTTTCTATTTGTTCTTCTTTAAATGCTTCATAATCTGATTTGAGAGTGCAATCATACATTACCGCTAAATTTTCAATAATAAAAAAGCCATCTGCTTTTCCGGCTTGGTTATCTCTATCAAATTGAAAAATTTTATTCAATCGAATTATTTTTAATAAGTTAAAAACAGAATCTTCAAAAGCGATTGGATCGGTGATGTTTTCGATTTGTTGTACCGAGTGTATTAATAATGCTTGATAAGTCTTAGCATCCATTTTATCAGGAAAGAAATTGGCATCCGATACATCAATATTCTCTTTTATTTTTCGCTCATCGATAAGTTTGATATCGGTTGCATATCTTTTGCCTGAGTCTTTTTCATTTGCAGTAAGATTAACTTTTTTGCCAATTTTTAGTTCTTCGATGGGTAGGTTATTGATATCTTTTTTAGCAAAATAGTAATCGTTTTTTTCGTCTAGTGCTTTTATAAAGCCCTAATAGTTATCTTTATTATTCTTATTCGGACACAAATGTTTAATTTGACTAATCACGCATAATACTCCTTAATCATTCAAGTTATTCCTAGAAAACTGATGTTACTGATTATAATTTATAACCATTACTATAAATAGATTTAGCACTATTTACCCGTGTCATGTATATAAATGATTATTAGGCCTTACTTTCAATAATAAGTAATGACCAAAATTAGTATATGATTTTGCCTGTCTATTTATACAGTTTTTCTTTATTAATTATTATCTATCAGGTAAACTACAAACTAGTTATTTTATAAATGTTGTTAATACTGACTATCAAATAATTTCTATTATTTTATTTAAGCGATGTTTAAAACCTCGGTTATTGATAGTTAAAATTAAGTTAAATAATACTCTTTATTAAGGATTAAATGTGATAGGGCGTTTACGAGGACTCATTATAGAAAAGCAACCACCCAAAGTGTTAATCGAGGTCGGCGGTGTTGGCTATGAAGTATTTATGCCAATGACTTGTTTTTATGAGTTACCGGACAATGGTAAAGAAGTGATTGTATTAACACATTTTGCCGTTCGTGAAGATGCACAAGTATTGTATGGCTTTAATCATGAGCAAGAACGAGAGCTATTTCGAGAACTGATTAAAGTGAATGGGGTAGGACCTAAATTGGCATTGGCGATCTTATCGGGTATGTCAGCCCAACAATTTATTAGTGCTGTTGAACAAGGTGAAATCAAAACACTTGTTAAATTACCAGGTGTGGGGACGAAAACCGCTGAGCGTTTGATTGTTGAAATGAAAGATCGCCTGAAACGATTTGGCGAAGATTTGTCCGCAACTAGTAGTATAATTTCATCAAGCGACCTTAAAAAAACGTCTAATCAAATTGAAAGCGAAGCGGTTTCTGCACTCATTGCACTGGGTTATAAACCACAAGAAGCTAGTCGCATTATTAGTAAAGTCATTAAGCCAGAAATGGATAGTGAAACGCTTATTCGTGAAGCATTAAAATCAGCATTATAAAATAGGTCAAGGATATGATTGAAGCGGATCGTTTGATAGCTCCTCAGGCTCAAAAAGAAGAAGAATCATTAGATCGAGCAATTCGTCCTAAATTTTTGGATGAATATATTGGTCAACCGCATGTTCGTGAGCAGATGAAAATTTTTATTCAAGCTGCTAAGCAGCGGCATGATGCATTAGATCATTTACTTATCTTTGGTCCGCCTGGTCTTGGAAAAACGACTTTAGCCAATATTGTTGCTAATGAAATGAACGTTAATTTGCGTACAACTTCGGGCCCGGTATTAGAAAAAGCGGGTGATCTGGCAGCTATGTTAACTAATTTAGAACCCAACGATGTGCTCTTCATTGACGAAATTCATCGACTTTCACCTATGGTTGAAGAAATTTTGTATCCAGCAATGGAAGATTATCAATTAGATATTATGATTGGAGAAGGGCCTGCCGCACGTTCAATTAAAATCGATTTACCTCCGTTTACTTTGATTGGGGCAACCACTCGCGCCGGTTCATTAACTTCACCACTACGTGACCGCTTTGGCATTGTGCAGCGCCTAGAGTTTTATCGGGTTGAAGATTTGGAATATATTGTTAGTCGTAGTGCCAAATTTTTAGGTATGGATTTATCTCAAGAAGGTGCGCATTTAATTGCTAAGCGTTCTCGTGGTACGCCTCGAATTGCCAATCGTTTATTGCGACGAGTAAGAGACTATGCGGATGTAAAATCGAAAGGCATTGTTGATGAAACAATAGCAACTCAAGCGCTCGATATGCTTGATGTAGATAATGAAGGTTTTGATTTTATGGATCGCAAGTTATTATTGGCGATCATTGAAAAGTTTATGGGCGGTCCTGTTGGTTTGGATAACATTGCTGCGGCAATAGGCGAAGAGCGCGAAACCATTGAAGATGTACTCGAACCGTTTTTGATCCAACAAGGTTATATTCAGCGTACACCTCGCGGTCGAATTGCAACGCCTCATGCTTACCGTCATTTTGGAATTATTCAAGATGTATAAAGTGGAACATATAAGTCTAGATGGATTGCACGTTTGGTAAATGATTCGTTGATTATTCAGTATGTAAACCACCACCTTGTGTGGTGGTTTTCTTTTAAATCAGCCTAATTCTTTTTCAGTAAATATGCCACTAAAGAGATCCGTACTTAAGTAACGTTCACCGGAAGATGGTAAAATAACGACAATGGTTTTATTGGCATTTTCAGGTAAATTAGCTAACTTATCAGCGGCAAAAACTGCTGCGCCCGATGATATTCCTGCTAAAATTCCCTCTTTTTCCATTAAAATACGCGCTGTGTCAATTGCTTCTTCGTTAGATACTTTTTCGACAAGATCGATTAAATTGAGATCCAAATTTGCCGGAATAAAACCTGCACCTATACCTTGAATTTTATGTGGACCAGGTTTGATAAGTTCGCCCGCTAATGCTTGTGTGATAACCGGTGAGTTAGTTGGTTCAACCGCAACGGCAGTTATTTTTTTACCTTGCGTTTTTTTTATATAACGCGTAACCCCAGTAAATGTTCCCCCTGTACCAACACCTGCAATAAAAATATCAACTTGGCCGTCTGTATCTAACCAGATTTCGGGTCCAGTTGTTTTTTCATGTATTTCTGGATTAGCAGGATTACTAAATTGTTGCAACATAATATTTTTTTGTGGATTGCTTGCTACAATCTCTTCCGCTTTTTCTATAGCACCTTTCATACCTTTAGCCGCTTCGGTTAACACTAAGTTTGCACCTAACGCTTTTAATAACTTACGTCGCTCGATACTCATGCTTTCAGGCATGGTTAAAGTCAGTTTATAACCACGCGCCGCTGCAACGGCTGCAAGTGCTATACCCGTATTACCACTTGTTGGCTCAATTAGCTCGACATCAGAGGTGAGTAAACCACGCTTTTCTGCATCCCAAATCATATTAGAAGCGATACGACATTTAACGCTAAAGCTTGGATTACGTGATTCAACTTTAGCTAAAATATTGCCCTTACCAAAGTGTTTTAATCGTACCAATGGGGTATAACCAATGGTTTGTGAATTATCATCAAATATTTTACTCATATTAAAATCCTTATTTGTCGCTTTAAAGGAAATAGCATTACATTATCAATTATTAACTATAGTGATTATTATAAATATAACGTAAAAAGAAGATACTAATTAATAATTATAACAATATGCATTTTGGCTATATGGCATCGACTTGTTGTTGAATTTTTGAAAATATCCATTGATTTCAATAAGAGTATATTGCTACTAAGATCATAATGCATAACAAATTTAGTGGTTACATTGATATAGGTTAAATTGATCAAAATTGTCTAATGATATGGCATTAATAAGTATTATTAACAGATGCATGATTGATGATTAATGTTTTATCGTGTGCATTGTCCTAACATTTATCAGCCACATTTGATTGATATTTTAGATATATTCAATGTTGTAATATTTTCTATTTATAAATGATTGATTTTTAATTTTTATCATTAAAATAATAAAACGATGGTAGCTTTATTACGTTAATTTGCTTTTGTTATGTTAAATCTTACCCCTTTTTAAATGCATAACTGTTTTCACTTATTATAAAAACGGTAACTCACTAAATAAGAACCAAATATATTATTTTTTATTTGGACTGATAATTTGGGTGGATACTGATTATTGTCGGACTTATCAAAAGGTAAAAAAAATCTATCGCCGGTATATTTTTCATAGATCTTGATACCATTTTTATAATGGCCATGTTTTCCACGCGAAGGGCCTGGTGAAGTCATTTTATATACTGTTGTATAAGTCTGTATTTCGCTAGGAACAATATAAACTAAATTATGAGGAACAACATACATCGTAACCATTAGAGCGCAAAAATACTCAAAAAAGTATCCTACAAAATATTTAACTCTTTTAGAGCGTGAAATTGGATCTAAAAAACCAATTAGATTGGGCTTAGTTAGTTTATAAAGGATTATGCTAATTATAACGTTAATTAACGACCAACATATGTAAACTTTGCTGTCGAAAATATTGGAAAGAAGGGTGACATTAATCGATTTAAAATAAAATAGTAAAAAATTCAGAATGATAACAGTATAAAAACTGATTCTAATAAGCTTTTTTACAGCGCTATATCCCGCCATAATATTATTTTTATCACGTGTTTGATTAAAGCGATTTTTAGTTTTTTTTCCAACCACATCTATACTAAAGTTTTTAAAATTTGGCGCCATATTTCTCTATATTAAGCTTACATCGCTAACTCAAATACGCTTATTTGATTAAACATCACTTTCCATCTCTAACTCAATCTTTTGGATTGCTTGTTCGCAACGATAAATACGGTTATCAATAGTTGCAATTTTCTTGTAATCAAGCGAATCTGTGCTAAGCTCAAGTTCGTATTTCATCTCTTGTAATCGACGTAAATAATCTAAATGGCGTGCATGCTTTTCAGATAGCGTTTCTTCAATGCAAGTTTCTGGCTGTTTTTGACGTAATTGATGAGTAGCTAATTCACGTGTTAGAGCTTCTATTTGATTAACTAATGATTCAGATAAAAATGTCATTTGAGTCAATTTTTGCGAAAGTACGCATTGAGTTAATGCTGTGTAAGTTTGCTTTATTTTTTCAAGATAAAAAGAGCGATCAGCAATGACTTTATTGTTATTAAATAGCTGCTCATCAAAATAACACTCTTGATATTCAGGAAAATCCGAAAAATTAACCCGTTGTTCAAGTGCGTCGATTTGTTGCTTAAGAGTAGTTAATAAATTAGGCATGACTAATACTTATCTCTGATCATGAGTTGAATTGTTATCTTCTCCAAAATAGTTACCCAAATGTAATTTGGCAAGCGTAATTAATCTCATAAAAGATTCAAAAGTTAATTTATCATTGTTTTTTTTATCTTCAATGATTATTTTTTTAGCAATCAATTGTGATTTGATGTGATTATAACAGTCTATTAAGTTCAGTGGCAAAGGTGACTTAGCGCGTTTACCTAACCAAAAAATACCTTGTAATGGCAAACTGAGTGCAAAAAGTATGGTAATGACGGTTACCGCCAGTTGTATTGGCATATAATATTGCCAGACCAATAGCGCAATAATGATAGGTGGAAGATATTTAGCCGCGGTTTTTATGTAATTAATGATTTTTAATTCAGGAAATGAATAAGCGAGTTCTTTATCATTAGGGCAAAGCTGCATGTATAACTGACCTGACTTAAAGGTTTTAATAATACTCATATCTTTTGGATTCCTCGACATTCACATTTTATTGTCTTAAAATAGTCACCATTCAAATTGGCGGCTCTCTATTTTATATCAAAAAGTGCGATATCAGAAGTCACCTTAGTGTAATCACATTGGTTGTTGAATCATGTGTTGAGTTACCAATTTTGATTGGTATATATCTTTTTATTCAAAATATAGGAATTACTATGTCATCAAGTAATAACGCTCTTGTTCTTAACTGCGGAAGTTCATCTTTAAAATTTGCCATTATTAACCCTGAAAATGGTGATGAATTTCTTTCTGGATTAGCTGAATGTTTCAACCTTCCCGATGCTCGTATTAAGTGGAAACTCGATGGTGTTAAAGGCGAAGCATCTTTAGGTGCAGGCGCTGCACATAGTGAAGCAATTAAATTTATTGTTAATAGTATCTTCCCACAAAAACCAGAATTATTAGATAGTATTAAATCTATTGGGCACCGAATTGTTCACGGTGGTGAAAAATATACTCAATCTGTTGTTATTGATGATTCAGTACTAAAAGGTATTGAAGAAGCAGCGGCATTCGCACCTCTTCACAATCCAGCTCATTTAATTGGTATTCGTGAAGCATTTGCTGCATTTCCTCACTTAAAAAACAAAAATGTAGCAGTTTTTGATACAGCATTCCATACCACTATGCCAAAAGAAGCCTATTTATATGCTATTCCAAACGAATTATATAAAAAACATGGTATTCGTCGTTATGGTGCACATGGTACAAGTCACTATTATGTTAGCCAACAAGCAGCTAAATTATTAAATAAACCTGTTGATCAAACTAATGTGATTACTTGTCACTTAGGTAATGGGGCATCTATTTCAGCTGTTAAAAATGGTAAATGTGTTGAAACTTCTATGGGATTAACGCCACTTGAAGGTTTGGTGATGGGAACCCGTAGTGGTGATATCGACCCTGCAATTATGTTCTTTTTACATGACAACTTAAAAATGTCTGTTGCTGATATTAACAACCTATTAAATAAAAAATCTGGTTTATTAGGTTTAACCGGTGTTAGCAGCGATTGCCGTTACGTTACAGATAATTATGACACAGACGAAAACGCCAAAAATGCGTTAGATGTATTTGTACATCGTTTAGTCAAATATATTGGTGGTTATGCTATGTTATTAGATGGACGTTTAGATGCAATCATCTTTACTGGTGGTATTGGTGAAAACTCTGAAGAAGTTCGTCGTATGGCTTTAAATAAATTAAGTTTATTAGGTTTCGAACTTGATCAAGAACGCAATTTAGCAGCCCGTTTTGGTAAAGGTGGTACAATCACTAAAGAGGGGTCAGCAATTGCAATGGTTATTCCAACTAATGAAGAACTCGTTATTGCTCAAGATGCTGCGCGTCTAACTGCTTAAAAAACAATTAAAACCGCCAAATGGCGGTTTGTTTTTATTTAATAAAGAATTAAGAGGAAATGAATTATGTCTCGTACTATTATGCTAATTCCAACCGGAACCAATGTCGGTTTAACAGGTGTGAGTCTTGGTGTTATTCGAGCTATGGAGCGTCAAGGTATTAACCTAAATGTATTTAAACCCGTTGCACAACCAAGAGCAGGTGGAGATGCGCCAGACAATACTACAACTTTAGTTAGTCATAACACGTCTATTCCCGCTTTAAAACCACTCAAAATGAGTCATGTTGAAAATCTATTAGGTTTAAATCAACAAGATGTATTAATGGAAGAGATTGTTGCGCTTTATGCTGAAAACACCAAAGGTGCAGATGTTGTGTTAGTTGAAGGTATTGTGCCAACATCCGATTATCCGTTTGCGAATGAACTAAATAATAATATTGCTAAAACTCTTGGCGCTGAAATTATTTTTGTAGTTAACATGGGTAAAGACACACCAGAGCAGCTTAAAGATCGTATTGAAATTGCGCGCTCTAATTTTGGTGGTATTAAAAATGAAAAAATTGTAGGTGTAATTGTCAATAAAGTGAATGCACCAGTTGAAGAGCAATCACTTGCCCGTCCAGATGTTGCAGAAATTTACCACACACCAAAATTTGACGATAAAAAAATCACCATTAAAGATTTAAACGAATATAGCCCACTTCCAGTTCTTGGTTGTATTCCTTGGAATATGGATCTAAGCGCTTGCCGCGCAATCGATATTGCTAAACATTTTGATGCTAAAATTATCAATGAAGGTGGCATTAAAAGCCGTCGTATTAAACATATTTCTTTCTGTTCAAGAAGCGTTCCTAATATCATTAACCACTTGCAACCTAATGCCTTATTAGTAACTTCAGCAGATCGCTCAGATGTTCTTGTTACTATCTGCTTAGCGGCTATGAATGGTGTATCAATCGGCGGTGTGTTATTAACAGGCGGCTATGAAATTGATGACAAAATCTATAAATTATGTCAACCAGCTTTTGATACCGGTTTACCTGTATTTACAGTACAAACAAATACTTTCCAAACTTCAATCAATTTACAACAATTTAACTTAGAAATTCCGGTTGATGATAAAGAGCGTATGGAAAACACACAAAACTTTGTGGCTGATCATATCGATTCTAGTTGGATTAAATCATTAAATGAAGTAGTGAATTCTGCTCGTCGCTTATCACCACCTGCGTTCCGTTATCAATTAACTGAACTTGCTCGCAATGCGAAAAAAGTGGTGGTATTGCCTGAAGGTGATGAACCAAGAACTGTTAAAGCTGCTGCTATTTGTGCGGAACGTAATATCGCAAAATGTGTGTTACTTGGTAATCCTGATGAAGTTCGTAAAGTTGCTGCATCACAAGGCGTGACGTTAGGTCAAGGTGTTGAAATTGTCGATCCGGAATCAATTCGTGAAAAATATGTACCTCGCTTAGTTGAATTACGAAAAAACAAAGGTATGACCGAAGTTATTGCACGTGAGCAATTAGCCGATAATGTGGTTCTTGGTACTATGATGCTTGAAGCGAATGAAGTAGATGGTTTAGTATCAGGTGCGGTGCATACAACAGCAAATACTATTCGTCCACCATTACAATTAATTAAAACAGCACCGGGTAGTTCACTTGTTTCATCTGTGTTCTTTATGTTAATGCCAGATCAAGTCTACATTTATGGTGACTGTGCGATTAATCCAGATCCAAATGCGCAAGAGCTTGCTGAAATTGCTATCCAATCTGCTGATACTGCAATTGCCTTTGGTATTGAACCACGTGTTGCGATGATCTCTTATTCAACAGGTAGTTCTGGTCAAGGTGCCGATGTTGAAAAAGTGAAAGAAGCCACTCGCATCGCGCAAGAAAAACGTCCTGATCTGATGATTGATGGTCCGTTACAATATGATGCGGCGGTAATGCCAGATGTGGCTAAATCTAAAGCACCAAACTCAAAAGTAGCTGGTCGTGCAACAGTATTTATCTTCCCTGACCTAAATACAGGTAACACTACTTATAAAGCGGTACAACGTTCAGCGGATCTTGTGTCTATCGGTCCAATGTTACAAGGTATGCGTAAACCTGTTAATGATTTGTCACGTGGCGCATTAGTTGACGATATCGTCTACACTATTGCATTAACTGCAATTCAATCAGCACAAGAAAATGCTGCAAAATAAGCGAAGCATGCAGTTCTAACCATAGATAAGAGGTGATACAATATCACCTCTTATTTTTTATATTATTTCATACCTTAGGAATAAAATTAATGAAGCAAGACATCCACCAACAGCGCATATTAATCCTCGATTTTGGCTCTCAAGTTACCCAATTGATCGCTCGCCGAGTCCGTGAAATTGGTGTTTATTGTGAACTTTGGCCGTGGGATGTATCAGAAGAAAAAATCAAACAGTTTAATCCTAAAGGTATTATATTATCAGGTGGTCCAGAAAGTACTACCGAACAAAATAGCCCACGCGCACCTGAATATGTTTTTAGCGCTGGCGTGCCAGTGCTTGGTATCTGCTATGGTATGCAAACTATGGCGATTCAAGTGGGTAAGGGCGGACAAGTTACAGCATCTAATCAACGAGAGTTTGGTTATGCTAAAGTTGATATTGTTGCAAAATCAAAATTAACAGACGGTATTTTAGATAGCACCAATGATGCTGGTATAGAGCAACTTGATGTCTGGATGAGTCATGGTGATAAAGTTACTTCATTACCTGACACATTTACCTTAATTGGGCAAACAGAAACTTGTCCTTTCGCCATTATGGCCAACGATGAAAAACAGTTTTATGGCGTACAATTCCATCCTGAAGTTACTCATACCATTAAAGGATTAGAGTTATTAACGCGTTTTGTCATTGATATTTGTCAGTGTGAAAAATTATGGACGCCATCTTCAATTATTACTGATGCAATTGCCCGTATAAAAGAAAAAGTTGGTAAAGATAAAGTATTACTTGGCTTATCTGGTGGTGTAGATTCTTCGGTTACAGCTTTATTATTACATCAAGCAATTGGCGACCAATTGACCTGCGTGTTTGTTGATCATGGCTTATTACGCTTAAACGAAGCAAAACAAGTCATGGACATGTTTGGTGATAAATTTGGCTTAAATATCATCGCTATTAACGCCGAAGATCGGTTTATGGCTGCGTTAAAGGGTGAAGCTGATCCTGAAGCTAAACGTAAAATCATTGGCCGTGAATTTGTTGCTGTTTTTGATGAAGAGGCGGCAAAATTAAAAGATGTCAAATGGCTTGCTCAAGGTACCATCTATCCAGATGTGATTGAATCAGCTGCGGCCGATACCGGTAAAGCTCATGTGATTAAATCTCATCATAATGTTGGTGGTTTACCTGAAGATATGAAAATGGGGCTAGTCGAGCCATTAAGAGAATTATTTAAAGATGAAGTACGTAAAGTTGGTTTAGAACTTGGCTTACCTTACGAAATGCTTTATCGTCATCCATTCCCTGGACCGGGTTTAGGGGTGCGTGTTCTTGGTGAAGTGAAAAAAGAGTATTGTGATTTACTACGCAAAGCCGATGCTATTTTTATCGAAGAACTTTATAAAGCTGACTTATACCATAAAGTTAGTCAAGCATTTACCGTATTTTTACCGGTGCGTTCAGTTGGAGTCATGGGCGACGGACGTAGGTATGATTGGGTTGTCTCACTACGAGCGGTTGAAACTGTAGACTTTATGACCGCTCACTGGGCACATTTGCCATATGACTTTTTAGGGCGAGTATCAAATCGAATTATTAACGAAGTTAATGGTATTTCCCGTGTGGTTTATGATATTAGTGGAAAACCGCCAGCAACCATCGAATGGGAATAATTTCATTTATCATTTATCACATTAATAAAAGCCCTGTTAAGCAGGGCTTTCGTTTTTGTCCCAAATGTATGTCAATTAACTATCTCAATCTACAAATATATATCTTTTTTCAGGTAAAACTTTCTAATTATTAATAATCATGTTAAAAATAAACATGATACACAATAAAATTTTTCATATTGATAGATAAGGAATAGTGAATGAAAGGAAGAATAAGTTATATTGTTGTGATAATTGGTATGTTGTTTATCTTTTCTGTAAAAGCTAAAAATGAACTTAAAACGAGTGGTAAGTGGGTTTATGGTGAAGTTTTAGATGTCACAACTAAGCAGAATAAAGATTTAGCAATCACAGCTGATTTTGATCGTTTTTCATCAACTCCTGATGTTTTATTAGGTGTTAGTTGTGAAAGTAATACTATTTCGATAATAATTATGAATGAATTAATAACACCAAAAACGCAGTGGACATTTATTTTTACGGTAGATGGTAAAGAGTTAAGCCAACAAAAATTAAAGTTTGATGATAAAATTCTATTCAGCAATTTTGATCATCTGTTCTATCAAAGTTTAAAAGATAAAAAAATGTTATTGGTTAAAGCATTTAATAAAACTAAAACTGTTAATATGAAATTTAGCTTAGATGGGTTCAATCAGGCGTTCATGCCAATAGAAACGCATTGTAAGAATAAATAGTTAAAAAATATTACTATTGGATTTTCAACTTTAAACTCAATACATTTACGCTAAATAATTAGCGTAAAAATTTAAATCGATAGCTACTTTATTGCTGTTTACTGTTGGTATTATCCTCAGGTGCTTGTGTCGTTGGGGATATATTATTATATGTTTCTTTATGGTCTCCTTCGCATTCATAAACGGTAATACAGCCTGAAAGTAATAAAGTTGAAATTAATATCATGATAAACTTCATTGCAATTACCTATAATAAAAAGCGCAGCTAGTAATTAAATTACACATTCCAAAAGTAATAATTAATAAGTAATATTTCATGGTTATATTCTCTTTTTGTTGCATGGAAAATTATCAAAATTGTTTTAAATCAATTCGATGTTTTTATTAAGTCACTCATTAATAAATAATAAGGGTATAACCAGACAGACATCTCATTTTAAATAAAGCTGTTTGTATGATTAGATGCTTACTTTTAATTTGATTGATTCTTTGAGTACTAACTTTAAATTGGTATGGATGTTTGAATTTTAGTTATCCTAATTAAAATATTTTTTATTTATGGTTAAAAAAAGTATTTTTCATTAATTGAGTTGATTAAAAAATCATGTTTTTATATTCACGACCTTCTTACGCCCCACTTGCCAATAGTTATCAGGAATATGCAATTAACAAGGCGACCAATCCCATAAAGATTAATATTAGATTGGCAAAGTAGATAAATCGGATTTCGTGTTTAGTTAATTGATAATCTTTGTCAAATCTGTTTTTGGTTTTAATATTAATAAAATCTCTATTAATCATGATATTTCCTTAAAAAAGGCCCCAATATGTTGGGGCGAAGGATGTGGTCTGTTCGCAGTCTTTCCCGCTGTCTTTTTCCTAACAACAGTGTGCGTGAGTGCTGATAGGATAGGATATGGCAGTATTAATTGTGTTATGTGCAATTAACACTGCCATCAGCCGCAGTTTACCGTCATGCCTGTGACATGTATCAAAACCGCAGTATGTTCATATGCCCCTGCTAGCTACTTGAATCTTGTTAACACATTAAATAACTCGTAGTCTTGTTTAATGACGCTGTTAATTTGATTGGTTTTGATGTGGTAATGATAATATATGTTATCATTAGTGTCAATAATTAAAGTTATTGATTTGTGATTTTTGGTTATTGTTTGTTATCGCTAAAGGTAACGCTACATTATTGAAGTGAATTGGCCTCAGCCCAATTACGGGCTGTGGTGGGGAATTTGTTATGTTATCGATTATCATCATTGCCGGTGCGGATTGACATGGAATGATGAGCGTTTTATCTAATTATTCGGTCATTAGTTAAGTATAGATGATTGCCACCAGACTCGTCCTAAAATAGTAATCTCATCTTGTGAGATGATTTCGTCCTCATAACCTGGATTATAACTTCTGATTTTGATTTGATTACCGGGTAGTTTTTCCAGAATTTTGATTCGGAGTAACCCGTCATGATTAATCGCATAAATTTTAC
>NZ_JAFNON010000014.1:0-54621 GCF_026536245.1 Gilliamella sp. B2824
TTGAGATATAAAGTCCTGAATTTAAATCAAACCAATAAATAAAAAGTTAAATAATGCGTTTGTTATTGGAGTTGAAAAGGGATTGCTAATCGAAATAAAAATGCCATTAGCATTTTTAATGCTAATGGCATTTTATATACAGTTAAAAAGTCTGTTTTAACTATTTTTTCTTCGCTTTTACATTCGGTAGATCGGTTACCGATCCTTCATAAATTTCGGACGCTAAACCGATCGATTCATGTAATGTCGGATGAGCATGAATAGTTAATGCAATATCTTCTGCATCACATCCCATTTCAACAGCTAAAGTGATTTCACCTAGCAACTCTCCACCATTCACACCGACAACCGCTCCACCAAGTAAGCGATTATCAGCTTTATTGAAGATCAGTTTTGTCATACCCTCTGAACAATCAGAAGCAATCGCGCGTCCTGATGCTGACCATGGGAAGATTGCTACTTCGTAATCAATACCTTTAGCTTTGGCTTCTTTTTCAGTTAAACCAACCCAAGCTACTTCAGGTTCAGTGTATGCAATTGAAGGAATAGTTTTTGGATCGAAGAAGTGTTTTTTACCGGCAATTACTTCAGCAGCAACATGCCCTTCATGCACACCTTTATGCGCAAGCATTGGTTGACCCACTACGTCACCTATCGCATAAATATGCGGTACATTAGTGCGCATTTGTTTGTCAACTTCGATAAAGCCACGATCGGTAACATTTACGCCAGCTTTTTCAGCGCCAATTAGTTTACCATTTGGTGTACGTCCAATTGCGACTAACACAGCATCATAGGTATGCGTTTCGGTCGTTCCGTCTTTTTTCTCCATGGTGACATAAATGGCATCATGTTTTGCTTCAACGGTAGTGACTTTAGTTTCCAGTCTTAGGGTAAACTTCTTCTGGATTTGTTTAGTGAAGACTTTAACGACATCCTTATCAGCCGCAGGAATCACTTGGTCAAACATTTCAACCACATCCACTTCTGAACCTAGGGCATGATAAACAGTACCCATTTCGAGTCCAATAATTCCCCCACCCATTAATAATAATTTTTTAGGAATGGTGGTTAATGCTAATGCATCGGTTGAATCCCAAATACGCGGATCTTCATGAGGAATGAATGGTAATGTAATTGGGCGAGAACCAGCAGCAATAATCGCATTATCAAAGGTAATTTTGGTAATGCCTTTTGACGATGTCACATCCATAGTATGACTGCCAGTAAATTGCGCTTCACCTTGAATTACGTTCACTTTACGCATTTTAGCCATACCCGCTAATCCATTAGTGAGCTGATTAATGACTTTCTCTTTCCAACCGCGTACTTTATCTAATTCAAGTTTTGGGGTACCAAAATGAATACCATGCTCAGTTAATGATTTGGCTTCATCCATTACTTTAGCAACATGCAGTAATGCTTTGGAAGGAATACAACCGACGTTCAGACACACCCCACCTAGCGTTGAGTAACGTTCAACTAAGGTGACATCTAAACCAAGATCGGCTGCGCGGAACGCAGCGGAATATCCCGCTGGCCCTGCACCTAAAACTACAAGTTGTGTTTTAACTTCTTGACTCATAATCTATTTTCCTCCACTACATCACTAAACGACGTAAGTCGGATAATACGTTAACAATATGGCTTAAGAAGCGTGCACCGTCAGCACCATCAATCACACGGTGATCAAATGATAATGACAATGGTAACATTAAGTGTGGTGTAAACTCTTTACCATTCCAAACAGGTTTCATAGTAGAGCGTGATACCCCTAAAATTCCGACTTCAGGCGCATTTACAATTGGAGTAAATGAAGTGGTACCAATTCCACCTAGGCTAGAAATAGTAAAACAACCACCTTGCATGTCTGAACCTGTTAATTTACCGTCACGCGCTTTTTTAGAAATTTCAGCCAGTTCACGTGAAAGTTCAACAATACCTTTTTTATTCACATCTTTAAATACCGGCACTACTAAACCATTTGGCGTATCAACCGCTACCCCAATATTAATGTATTTTTTAATGATTAAGGTTTGTGCATCTTCAGATAATGAACTGTTAAAGCGTGGGTAAGCCGTTAACGCACTTGCTACCGCCTTCATAATAAATACAAGTGGTGTGATCTTAAGATCAAGTTTTTTCTTATCAGCTTCAGCATTTTGTTGCTTACGAAATGCTTCTAGATCAGTAATATCTGTTTCATCAAATTCAGTAACATGCGGAATCATGACCCAGTTGCGATGTAAATTAGCACCTGATACTTTTTGAATCTTAGTTAATGGTAATGATTCTACTTCACCAAATTTACTGAAATCAACTTTTGGCCATGGTAGTAAGCCAGGTAATGCACCACCTGCATTGCCACTTTCAACTTGTTTAACCGCATTTTTAACATAAGCTTGAATATCTTCACGTAAAATACGATGTTTAGGACCTGTTGGTGTCACTTTAGCAAGATTAACGCCAAATTCGCGAGCTAAACGACGAACCGATGGTGTTGCATGTGCATAAGCATCATTTTCAACAAAATCATTGCCCGTGGTTGCTGGAGCTGATGCCTTAGCCGGCTCAGCTACTGTTGCAGGCGCCGGAGCTACTTGAGCTGGTGTTGATACTGGCGCTGAACTTTCAGCTTTCGCTGGTGCAGTCGATGCTGCCGTTTCAAATTCCATTATTTTAGAACCAGTTTTAACTTTATCGCCAACTTTAACAACAATGTTTTTAACAACACCAGCAACGGTTGCAGGCACTTCCATTGATGCTTTATCGCCTTCAACAGTGATGATGTTATCGTCGATTGCTACGCTATCACCAACTTTAACCGAAATTTCAGTGACTTCAACTTCATCACCACCAATATCAGGTACATTGACATCAACAATTTGACTTGCGGCTGGAGCAGCAGGTGCAGCTGGCGCTGATTTTGGCTCTTCTTTGGTAGCTGGTGCACTTGCACCATCTTCATCAAATTCCATAATTGCAACGCCAGTTTTTACTTTGTCACCAACTTTCACAATGATAGATTTTACAACGCCTGCTTGTGGTGCAGGAATTTCCATTGACGCTTTATCACCTTCAACAGTCATAATATTATCGTCAACAGCAACTTTATCACCGACTTTGACCAAAATTTCGGTTACTTCAACTTCATCACCACCAATGTCGGGTAATTTTATTTCTATACTCATTCTTTTTACCTCTTATGCAATACGTGGGTTGAGTTTATCTGGGTTGATTTCAAATTTTTTGATGGCTTCTTCAACCACACTAGCTTGAATATCACCACGTTTAGCAAGTTCACCCAATGCAGCAACAACAACATAAGATGCATCTACCTCAAAATGATGGCGCAAGTTTTCTCGACTATCACTGCGACCAAAGCCATCAGTACCTAATACTCGGTAGCTTTCGGCAGGAACAAAACCGCGGATTTGTTCAGCAAACAGTTTCATATAGTCAGTTGACACAACCGCTGGATTATTATTCATCACCTGTGCAACATAAGGCACTTTTGGTGTTTCACTTGGATGTAACATATTGTAACGTTCACAATCTTGTCCATCGCGAGCAAGCTCGGTAAATGATGTTACACTGTAAACTTCTGAGTTAACTCCATAATCTTTCGCTAGGATATCAGCCGCATCACGAACATGGCGTAATATAGAGCCTGAACCTAATAACTGAACAGTTGGTTTACCTGCTTGACCTGCAACGGTATCAAGTTTATAAATACCTCGACGGATCCCCTCTTCTGCACCTTCTGGCATCGCTGGTTGCGCATAATTTTCGTTAAGAGTTGTGATGTAGTAGTATACATTTTCTTGTTCGCCATACATACGACGTAAGCCATCTTGCATTATAACAGCGACTTCATAAGCATAGGCAGGATCATAAGAGATACAATTCGGGATAGTTAAAGCTTGAATATGGCTATGACCATCTTGGTGTTGTAAGCCTTCCCCATTTAGGGTTGTGCGCCCAGATGTACCACCGATCATAAATCCGCGAGCTTGTTGATCGCCAGCTGCCCACATTAAATCACCAATGCGTTGGAAACCAAACATTGAGTAATAAATATAGAATGGAATCATTGGGAAATCATTAGTACTATATGAAGTTGCAGCAGCAATCCAAGAAGCTGTCGCACCACATTCATTGATTCCTTCTTGTAAAATCTGACCTTTTTCATCTTCACGATAGTAAGCGACTTGTTCTCTATCTTGTGGGGTATATTGTTGTCCATGTGGATTATAGATACCAATTTGACGGAATAAGCCTTCCATACCAAAAGTACGTGCTTCATCAGCGAGAATTGGCACTAAACGTGGTGCTAACTCTTTGTCCTTAAGCATGATGTTAAGAGCACGAACAAACGCAATTGTTGTTGAAATTTCTTTAGTTTGTGCTTCAAGTAATGGCGCAAACTCACTTAATGGTGGAATAGAAACTGTTCCAGAGAACTTAGTTAATCTTGACGGAACATAGCCATGCAGCGCATTACGACGTTCATGGATATATTTGTATTCAGGTGTATGTTCTTCAAATTTAATATAAGGTAATTTTTCAAGTGCATCGTCAGTCACAGGAATATTAAAGAAATCACGAACATGACGAACACCATCCATATTCATTTTTTTAACTTGGTGAGCAATATTTTTGGCTTCAGCCGCTTCACCCATACCATAACCTTTAATAGTATGAGCTAAAATTACAGTTGGTCGATCTTTAGTCTGTTTTGCTCGCATAAATGCAGCAAACATTTTAGATGGATCTTGACCACCTCGATTTAATCTAAAGATCTCTTCATCAGACATATCTTTAACTAAGGCTGCGGTTTCAGGGTATTTACCAAAGAAGTGTTCACGAACATAAGCACCATCTTTAGATTTTAATGTTTGGTAATCACCATCAAGTGTTTCGTTCATTAGACGGATTAATTTACCTGATTTATCTTTTTGTAATAATTTATCCCAACGATCACCCCAAAGCACTTTAATGACATTCCAACCCGCACCAGCAAATACACCTTCGAGTTCATTGATAATTTTACCATTACCAGTAACAGGGCCATCTAAGCGTTGTAAATTACAGTTGATAACAAAAACTAAATTGTCTAGTTTTTCACGGGTTGCAACTGTGATTGCCCCTTTTGATTCTGGCTCATCCATTTCACCATCACCTAAAAATGCATAGACAGTTTGTTCTGAGGTATCTTTAAGCCCACGATGGTTTAGATATTTTAAGAATCGAGCTTGGAAAATCGCACTAACCGGACCTAATCCCATAGAAACAGTTGGGAATTGCCAGAATTCAGGCATTAATTTTGGATGAGGATAAGATGATAGACCTTTACCATGAACTTCTTGACGGAAATTATCTAATTGTTCTTCAGTCAAACGACCTTCAATAAATGCACGTGAATAAATTCCCGGTGAGATATGACCTTGGAAATAAATTAAGTCACCACCATCTTTCTCATTTCTGGCACGGAAAAAGTGGTTAAAACAAACTTCATAAAATGTAGCAGCAGACTGAAATGATGCCATATGACCGCCAAGCTCTAAATCCTTTTTAGATGCTCTAAGTACCATCATAATAGCATTCCAACGAACAATTGAACGAATGCGTCTTTCAATTTCCCAATCCCCCGGATATGCTGGCTCCTCTTCTACAGGGATGGTATTGATATAATTACTGGTTGAAGAACCAAAAAGTAAAGGAACACCACCATCTTTGGCTTTATTGACTATTTGTTCAATAATATATTGTGCACGTTCGATGCCTTCTTCACGAATAATTGAATCAAGACTTTTTAGCCAATCTTGTGTTTCAATAGGATCGATATCATTCACTTGCATGTCCGACATATAAAAACCTCTTTTTTGTTAAAAAAAATGCAGCTTTTGCTATCCTTAGCTATAACTTAAGCCATAACTAACTTATAACCTTCTACTCTGCATTACGGAGCTTATTTAGTATAAGTCTGCCATTTTCAAAGAAAAAGTAAAGCAAACCATAGTTTAGAAAAGAATGTTAATTCCTATCAAATTAATCAACCATTTCAATTATTAATTTAAATAAACCCATAATCAATTGATATAAATCAAATTTAATAAAAATTAATTTATCTGAATTAATGGGATTGGTTATACCGTGATTAGCTATGTATTGTCAAGTTATAGTAAAATCTGATATATAGATGTAAGATTTTGATAAAAATGGCAGATAAACGCTACAGTGAAGATGAAAGCAGAAAATATTATTATTCAGGATTTAGATATACAGCCCTACCTGCAAACTTATCAAGCCATGCATGAATTTACGCTTAATCGCAATGAACAAACATTGGATGAAATTTGGTTAGTTGAGCACTATCCTGTTTTTACACAAGGAAAAGTTGGTAAGCCAGAACATTTGTTATGCAAAACAGATATTCCGATTGTACAAACTGATCGCGGCGGACAAATTACCTATCACGCACCTGGTCAGCAGATTATGTATATATTATTTGATTTGAAACGACGTAAGATCGGCATTCGTGATATTGTCAGTTATTTGGAAAAGAGTGTCATCGATACTTTGCAACACTATGGTATTATAGCTTACGCTAAAGCCGATGCGCCGGGCGTGTATATCAATAACAAGAAAATCTGTTCACTCGGGTTACATATTAAAAGAGGTTGCACATTACATGGGCTTGCATTAAATATTGATATGGACCTTGGACCGTTTAAAAATATCAATCCTTGTGGTTATGCCGGATTACAAATGACACAATTAAAAGAATATGTCTCGCCAATTGATCGTAAAAAAATAAAACAATTGTTAACCAATAATTTCATCAAGCAGTTAACAAACTAATAAGATATAAATTATGCAAAATAATGAAACAATAATCAGAAGCTCAAAATATCGTGATGCTGATAAAACACGATTAATCCCAACTATTACAATACAAGACGCTGCGCCACTAAAAAAACCGGAATGGATGAAAATCAAATTACCAGTTCATTCTGATAACATTTCGCATATTAAAAATACCATGCGCAAACACGGTTTACATTCAGTTTGTGAAGAGGCTTCTTGTCCTAACTTAGCTGAGTGCTTTAATCATGGAACGGCGACTTTTATGATTTTAGGCGATATTTGTACTCGTCGTTGCCCATTTTGCGACGTTGCACACGGACGACCTTTACCGCCAGATCGTGAAGAACCCATAAAATTAGCTAAAACTATACAAGAAATGAGACTGCGTTATGTAGTAATTACCTCGGTAGATCGTGATGATCTTAAAGATGGCGGCGCGAGCCATTTTGCTTCGTGTACCAAAGAAATTAGAGCATTAAGCCCTAATATTAAAGTTGAAACTTTGACCCCAGATTTTCGTGGTTGCATTGATGAAGCGGTTAAGGTGTTAAGTGACAATCCACCAGATGTGTTTAATCATAATTTAGAAAATATTCCACGCCTTTATAAAAAAATTCGTCCTGGTGCCAGTTATCAAGGTTCACTAAAATTATTAGCCGCTTTTAAAGAAAGACATCCTGAAATACCCACAAAATCTGGTTTAATGGTAGGACTTGGTGAAACTAATGAAGAACTGATTCAAGTATTAAAAGACCTTCGTACTCATGGCGTAACTATGCTAACGTTAGGTCAATATCTACAACCAAGCAAATATCATCTACCGGTTGAGCGTTATGTGCCACCCGAAGAATTTGATGAGTTAAAACAAATCGCATTAAATATGGGATTTACCCATGCGGCGTGTGGTCCATTCGTTCGTTCATCTTATCATGCCGATTTACAAGCAATGGGGAAAGAGGTGAAGTAATCTTCACCCTTTTTTTACTCTTAATCATCAAAAACCATAAACCGGCGATTCTCGGTTACAATTTGTAAGAATATTGGTAAACTTATCTTCTGATCTTTTTCTAATTTATCGTTTAAATCATAAATTTTTGAGCGCCCAAATTCATCAAGAACAACGGTTTTATCACTATAAAGCGCGGCTATTTCGCTTTCATTGCCAGCAATGATCCATTGTCTAGATTTTTGATCAAATAAGTTTTTACCTTGACTATATTGTTGAGGTGGTGTGGTAACATTGAATGCTTCTTGCATTAATGTACTTAAAATATCAGTTTGCGTAGTTACATCACTTATTTGTTTGGCCTCTTTATTTGGCCAAGAAATAATTAATGGTACTTTTAGTGATTCCCGACTAAAACTCTTTGTATTATCACGTAATGCAATTTTCAAATTTTCATTAATCTTAATGTCATTCGATCCAGTGATAACAATAATCGTATTATCAAATGAATTTGATAATTTTAAGTAACTAATTATCGATTCTAAATACTGATCTAATTTTTTTGCCTCAGTTTTTAATTCAGTTATCGGTACGTTTTTATTTTTAGAACCCAGTGAATATTGAATGACAGAAAATAAAGGTGCATGGTTGTCCAATTCGTTTTGTTTGTCATGCCATGCCATCCAGTTATCAGTGACTTGTCGATTAGTCTGTTTTTTAGGTTCAGGTAAGGTAAAATTAGAGAGTAATGCATAACGATAAAGAGGTTCGGCAAAACCATCGGCCGAAAATAAACCTAAATTATAATGTTGTTTTATTACTGCATCAATTAAAGCCGAAGTTTTGTGACTCGCTAAAATACTGTTGTAATAATTGGGATCTAACCCATAAAACAGTGAAAAATCATTTAAATATGACTGATTGCTTGCACCATAATGATTAGTAAAAAAGAGGCTGTTATGCGCAAATTTATTTAATGCAGGCATAGTGTCATCAAGCAAATCATAATTCCATCCATCTATAGCAATCATTACCACATTTTTCATCTGTTGTTCGGTATCAAATGTGATACGCCCAAGTGGATACTCAATTGCAAGTGCGAATGGATTACCTTCTTGAATAACCCGATTACGATAATCATTTTGCTCAATAAAACCATAACGCTCAAGAAAATGCCTCGCGGTAAGCGGATAAGACAGCGGCAAGCTTGAACGCTGCATGGTTATTGGTCGATAAAAATTAGCATCAGCCCAAATATGAATAAGATGGGAAGAAATAAAGCAAAGAATAAATATAAGGACAACTGGCTTTGCAAATCGTTTACGTTTAGTAAGGCTACGTAACTTTTTCCAGCTCCAGATTGCAAATAAAATCTCAATAAAGAGGATAAACGGAATAAGAATAAATGCAGTACTTAAAAAAGAAGCCTTTTGCGTAGTTAGCAATTGCCAAATCGATAAATTAAGATGCATTCGAAAATGCGAAAAAACGTCAATATCAATTAAAAGTAAGGTAATACCTAAGGTAGCTGTAATTGTTGCAATGATGCGTTGCCACCTTGATGAATAAATAAAAAAGCTTAATGGAAAAAGTAAAATCAAGTAAGCAATAAAAGTCAAAAAACTAAAATGCCCAATCGCACTAATAATAGCATAAAATCTTCCCATAAATGTGCGAGGCCAATCCGCAATCATCAAGTATTGACTACCAAGAATAATTACGACAAAAATATTAAATAATGTAAACCAGTGTCCCCAGCTCACAATTTGTGAAACTTGTTCATCTTTAAAATGATTATTTTTAAGTTTGAGCATATTTAATTGTTGGCAATGATGATAACAATGATTAGTAACTATTAATTTACGGCATAGTTTACCTGATTTTGAAAAATCTTTCTGTAAATTTTTTATTTGTTAGCATAAAGATCTCGGTAATTTGTTGGCGTTACAATCGATACTTGCTATAATTTATAGATTTATTTGGCTAACAAAAAAGATACTCATTTTGGCAATCAAACAACTCGAAGCACAACAGCTTCAACCAGATTTAAAACAAATCGAAATCATCGTTAATAACAAAAAAATACCTACTGATTTAGCCACTAAAGAGGTAAATAATTTATTAACATGGCAACCACGAATTGCCGATGCCTTTTCACTATTGTGCCCAAAGCAAAAGCAAGCTTATACCCCTCGGTTTATGCTCCTAAAAGGGACAGAAAGCGAACTGTTTTTTAGTTTATTTAAACAAGCAATTAAACCTAGTATTTCAACCTCTATTTTAGGCTTTAGTTACTATATCAATGATAACAAAATCACGCTAACAAAAGCCAAAAGTAAACAAGATAACTTTGCTGTTCAAGATACGTGTTTAACAGCCCTATCTTTCGATAGTGAAATGCTATTAGGCTGCGTTCGACAACCGGAAAATGATCCTATCAAATTACAAGCAGGTTTAGTTCATCAAGCCAATGGCGGTTTTTTGATTTTAGGACTCCGCTCGTTACTTGCCCAACCATCTATGTGGTTTAAATTAAAACAGATGGTGATAAAACAAGAGTTTGAATGGTTTTCTGCCGATGAATTACCCCCATTGCCTATTGCTATTCCAAAAATGCCTCTTGATTTACGCATTATTTTAGTCGGTGATAGATTAAGCTTAACCGAATTACAAGATCTCGATCCCGAGTTTTACTCCACTTCAATTTATAGTGAGTTTGAAAACGAATTAGCCGTTAACGCCTCTTTACAGATAGAACAGTGGTTTAGTTACTTAGAATTTATAGCTGAGAATCAAAACTTACCACATATTGATAAATCAGCATTCACTAAGTTATATAAAGAGGCAACACGTTATACCGGTGATCAATTTTATCTTCCTATGGCAGTTGATTGGGTTTACACCCTATTAGTTAATGCAGCCCATTATATGGAAAATAGTGTCATTGATGAGTCAGCTATAATCAAGTCAATCAAGCAAAAACTTTGGCGCGAAAGTTATTTAACTGAGCGGTTTTATGATGAAATATTTACCAACCAGATAATGATTAATACCAAAGATCAGGTTGTTGGGCAAATAAATGGGTTATCTGTCATTGAATATCCGGGTTATCCAAGAGCCATAGGGGAACCCTCTCGTTTAAGCTGCATTATTCATTTTGGTGATGGTGAATTGATTGATATTGAACGTAAAACTGACCTTGCAGGCAACATTCATTCTAAAGGAATGATGATAATGCAAGCATTTATGATGTCAGAATTTGCGATAAATCATCAATTACCTTTTTCAACATCTTTAGTGTTTGAACAATCTTATAGTGAAATCGATGGTGATAGTGCTTCACTGGCTGGATTTTGTGCACTCATTAGTGCATTATCCAATCAACCTATCGATCAACAATTAGCTGTTACCGGTTCGGTTGATCAGTTTGGTCATGTACAGTCAATTGGTGGGGTAAATGAAAAAATAGAAGGTTTTTTTGCCGTTTGTCAGCATCAAGGCTTAACTGGCCAACAAGGAGTCATTATTCCCGCCAGTAACCAACGCCATTTGAGTTTAAGCGATGAAGTGATTAATGCAGTGATAGAAAATAAATTTTCAATTTGGGCAGTTGAGCATATTGCCGATGCCTTGTATTTACTAACGGGTATTCCCTATAAAGATGAGCATGGTATTAGCTTATACAAATTGATTCAGGCACGCATGCAGTCACTGTTAGTGCAAGATAAAAAACACGACAGTTGGTTGAGTAGATGGCAAAAATATTGCAAAAAATAATAATAACCAATACACTTTAAAGCAAAATCTCATTAATTAATGAGTTAAACTGATACTGTTTAAACACTATCTATTTTTATAACATGGATATGAATAATACCGTTATTTTGACCATGAAGTAATAACAACAAATAAAAGGTTTTTTTATGACATTTGAACGTAAGTCTTCGTATGATAAAGCAGATTTGATTAAATCAGGCAATAGTGAATTATTTGGTCATGATGGTCCTCCTTTACCTTCTGATCTAATGTTAATGATGGATCGTGTGATTGAAATGAATGAAGATGGCGGTAACTATAGTAAAGGTTATGTTGAAGCAGAATTCGATATCAATCCTGATTTATGGTTCTTTAAATGTCACTTTAAAAACGATCCTGTGATGCCTGGTTGTTTAGGCTTAGATGCATTATGGCAATTAGTCGGCTTTTATCTTGGTTGGATTGGTGGTAAAGGTAAAGGACGCGCACTGGGTGTTGGCGAATTAAAATTAAAAGGTCAGATCCTGCCAAAAAATAAAAAAGTGACTTATAAAATTCATTTTAAACGCGTCATTAACCGTAAATTAATTATGGGAATTGGAGATGGCGAAGTTTATGTTGATGGTAAATTAATTTATGAAGCAACTGATTTAAAAGTTGGATTATTTAAAGATACCAGCGAATTTTAATTCATAATAAAGGTTACTTAGCCTTATAACGCACTAGTTGTAAGGCTAAAATAACGATTTATTAGACAACAGTGGTTGATTGAGTATCATTAATAACAACATGTTTTTACTATTTGTCATTGCAGCTCAACCTAGTTATCTATTGTGCCTATGATCAAATGACATTCCTTATAACAATATAAACTAGTTCATCATTTGTTGGTCATCGCCATAATAAGTTTATTTTTTAAGTTTTTAAATATGATTTTGTTAAAACGTTTTTTTATTATTATTGTTTTTTCTTTTTTATTCAGTTCTTTTGTTTATGCTGATTTTGCAGGCAAAGTAGTCAAAGTGATTGATGGCGATACAATTGATGTATTAACCAACACTAAACAAAAAATTCGAGTTAGATTGTTAGATATCGATGCGCCCGAAAAAAAACAAGCTTATGGCAATGTGTCGAGAAAATATTTAGCGTCACTTGTTGCGGGTAAAGCTGTTTTTATAAAAGAGAGTAAAAAAGATATCTATCAACGAACGTTAGGTACTGTATTTTCCAATAAGATAAATATCAATGCTAAGATGGTTGAAAGTGGCTATGCTTGGGCTTACCGTTATAAAGGGATAGCAAATAATCAAGAAATGGTAAGATTAGAAACGCAAGCCAAACAAAACAAAAAAGGGCTTTGGAAAGATAAAAATCCTATAGCCCCTTGGGATTTTCGACATCGTAATAAACGATAAATCAACTTTAGCGCATTATTTTTTAGAAGATAATGCTGCTTCTGCTTGTTTTAATGCCTCTAATCCTTTCTTACAAGCATTTTCTTGATCAGCTTGAGACATTGCAATAACTTGCTTTTTACCCAATTCTAGATTTTGTTTCAACATATCCGTTTGTTGTTTAGTCGCTGCATTATCTGGAATGGCTTTGATTAAATTATCCACTTTATCAAAATAAGTTTTACAAGACGCTGATAGGTCTGCCATGGCAAAAGAAGATATTCCCAGTAATGAGATTGTAAGTAGTAATTTTTTCATTTTTTCCTCATATTATTTTACTATTGATATGTTATAAGATTTTTTTTAAAAGTGTATATGTAGAATTATTTTGCTTGTAATCTTACCAGCAAATAGTTGCTGATAAGATAGGATATGATGGGAGGTATTTAAATTAGAATAACGTCAGCAGCAGCTGGACCACGAGGACTATCTTGGATAGAAAATTCTACTTGTTGACCTTCAGCTAGCGTTTTAAAGCCATCACCAGAAATCGCTGAAAAGTGTACAAATACATCTTTGCTGCCATCTGCAGGCGAAATAAAACCAAAACCTTTACTTTCATTAAACCATTTAACTTGACCAGTTTTCTTAGACATAACAATCTTCCTATAAATAAATTAATCTTAGCCGATGACGGCCATCTTTAAAACATAAAACCTAGACTACTTATTAACACTAAGAAGAGGAGACTGAAGAAAACTAATACGAATCCCTGATATAAAGTAAACTACAAACTGCGAATATCTAAATGTTACAAAATAAATCTGCATGTTATATGCTGGTAACTATTAACGCATAAATTCCGATTGAATGCAAGAAATGTTTTACTTTTAACATTTCATTACTCTAACAGGAAGGAATACAAAATGAATTTCTATTAGAGTAATATGTCACACTTAACAATTTATTTTTCGGACAGATCTTTCGATTTTTTGATTGTTGCTTCTACGGCATCGATTACTGCTGCTCGAAACCCTTTTTCTTCAAGAACTTGTACACCTTCGATAGTTGTTCCAGCAGGCGAGCAAACCATATCTTTTAATTCACCTGGATGTTTACCGGTTTTAAGTAACAGTTTTGCCGATCCTAACACCGTCTGTGCTGCAAATTTATAAGCTTGTTTTCTCGACAAACCACCTTTAACAGCGCCATCAGCAATCGCTTCAATAAACATAAATACAAATGCAGGTGAAGATCCACTAGCGCCAACAACCGCATCAATTAAATATTCAGGCACAACTTCGGTTTCACCAATACAATTCAATAACGACTGCACGATTGCTAACTCATCGTCTGTCACTTCAGTGTTAGGGGTAATTGAGCACATTGCCGCATTTACTAATGCCGGCGTATTTGGCATCACTCGAATAATCTTTTGCTCATAACCAACGCTTTTAGCAATAGTTTTAATAGTTACACCGGCTGCAATTGAGATAACAATTGTATTCTTTTTTAACTCTTTTTGAATATCGTTCAATACATCTACAATGACATTAGGTTTAACCGCAATAATAACAATATCTGATTCACGCGCAACTTCACGCTCAGAATTAAGATTATTAACAGCATATTCTTGATTAAGGAGTTGCCCTTTTTCTGGATGATGGTCATAAACATAAAGCTGAGATCCAGGAACAATATTACTTAATAAAATCCCTTGTAAAATGGCATTCCCCATATTTCCTAAACCAATAAATCCAATTTTTTGTTCCATTTACTTATACTCCTATCAAAGAAAGATTTATCTAATTATTATAGAGTACTTTTTAGCTGAAGTTCAAAACTTTATAATTATGTTTATTTTAGATTGATCAATAAATCATTCATTTTGTTGTTCAATAGAGTTACCGATTAAACAACGCCTTAATTCGTTCAAAAACTGATTATCTGTATAGCTCGGATATTTAGTTATTGGGCGATTGATTAAATAAGCTATTTGATGTGATGTTAATCGGAAAGTTTGAGACAAATTTAATAAATTAAAATGAGTTTGCGATATAACATCCTCAGGTATTAAAGCAATATTTTGTTGTTTAATTTTATTCTCTGCTAATAATATTTGCTCAGCCCGCCATTTTGGATAAGCATGAGTATCAAACTCGCCATTCAATTGATATCCCCAATCTGTTTTATTGACTTGAGGAAAATAAGTAAAAACACTTTTTATTGGTAAACCACAACTAATCACATACTGATTATCTAGCTTTTTTATTTGTTTAACTTGTAATTTTAAAGAACGCTTAAGCAATTGAGTAACAATGTAAGCTGACTGATTATAAAGTCTACAAAATAAACCACTATCTTTAATAAAGCACACAGCTGAACAATTTTCTGTTAAATTGATTTTCTCTTGAGTATTCATTGATATCTAATTTTGATAATTCATTGGAATTTTAAAACAGCTAATGACTAAAATTTATTCAAATTTTTAGAACCTTACCGCGCTTTGCGCAATAAGGTTCTTATGCCATATTAACCTTTTTTCAACTTGCTTGGTGTGCTTCGCACTACAAGCATAAGATTAATTGTTTTATTATGTTTTATATCTAAATCCGTTAGCTGCTGAAATAAATAATATTAGTGCTCTAGTGTTATTAGTAATTATTCACACAAGCTGCCCTAATATTAATATAACTTTGAGGAAATTTATGGCTAACACCAGAACCACCACCAACCAAACTAGGATCAACATAAAATGGATTACCATCACTGTAAATATCGCTGGTCCAGTAGCCATGCCAATAACGCCAATCGCTAGCAGCATATTCGCCTTCATCAGTATAAGTCATACCCCATTCACTAAATATTCCACCAACCCATTTTGCTGAGCTATCTTTATAACTAATTCTTCTTTGATAATCTAAATAAGTGAAATTAGGTAAACCACCATACCAATCATTACCATTGCCATTGGTATAATCGCGAACACTTGGTATTCGATAATATAATAAACCATTGCAAAAACTTTTGGTTTTATCATAGTCACTATCAACTTGCCCTAACCCACTAGCACCACTTGGATCAGCAATAAACCAACGGGATATTTTGAATGAATACAACAGTAGTTGCTTTTTATTATCCGCATAAATTTTAAATGTAGTTGGAGAAAACCACTTACTTGCGGAATCTTTATTGGGGCCAATAAGTGTAACATCAATCAAATTACTACTTTTAGGCGTTAATTGTAAAGTTACCCCTACCCCTGCTTCTGGTTTAACCACTGAACCATTAGCTGAAATAACTGCTTGTGCAGAAATCCCCTCAACTATTAATGAAAAATTCAAACCATTTGAACCCGTCGTTGGAAAATTAGACTCGGGTTGATTTAAATCCTGTAATTTAAAACCGTTGGTTGGATCCCATTGCTCTGAAGGACCAGCAAAAAAACCACTACCATTGATAACACTCGGTTTAGCAAAACATGCTTTCGGAACGTTATAATCTAGATAGTAACTATGGCTTCCACCACTGAATATACTTATACTTGGTAAGCCAAAAGTCGTGACTAACGATCCACTATCGGCACTCATTGTCATTTTATACGGTGATTGACACGCATTTAGCTGATAATTTGGATTTGACTTGACATAATTTGTCACATCATCACCATTAGCTGTTTCCCACTTTACCTTCAAATTCCCCGTTATGGTTAAAAGTTTATCACCATCCTCATCCCGCCAATAATTGTTTTTCACAATGACATTCGCTAACGTGGTTGAAGGGTAACTAGTGAAAGGTATGCTTGTTTTTATATCATTAAATGTGACAGAGCCGCCATCCATTAAAATAGGATTAGTCATACTTGAATTATCTTCAGATGCCAATATCACTTTGTTATTTGGTAAGGTCAACGATAATAATGGCAAAACTGTATTTGACTCGGTCTTTCCGTTATCAAAACTTAAATAAGGACCTTTTCCATTTATTACCTGCGCTGTTTGTGTTGTTAGACCATAAGCCAAATTTATTAACACCGTATCAACTAATAACAATAATAGTAAACAAGAAAGTAGAGGGCTGGTTATTACTAATTTTATTAACCATCTACTTAATAATGATTGTTTTGCATAAAACAATGTCGCTTTAGTAAGCTGCTGCGGCAATAAAACTGAAATAGTTAGTAGATAAATAGAAAAAGAAATTATAAAAGGAACGGGTGATGAGTTCGATAATAAAAATTGAAAAGTATGCTGACCGCTAACGACTTGATGCGCTAATAAATCCCGATGCCCGATGCCCGATGCCCGATGCCCGATGCCCGATGCCCGATGCCCGATGCCCGATTAAGACCATATTTTAACATATTTTTGCCACTCCCTGTAGCGATTTACTTAATTTTTTCATAAAATTCAATAGGTTGATTTTTAATTAATAAAACTCAATTAGATTAAGTAATCAAGTGCTCGCAAATAATACCAGATATTTTTAAATATATCATAATATAATTGTATAATTTTCTTAGCAAAGAATATAAAAATTATAAAAATGATCAACTCAATAAACCGATAACTATTTTAGTCTTAAAATGGTAACATACTATTTTTTATAATTTTTTAAACTATTCAAACTGCTTGGGCATAATTTGCATGCCATATTGTTGTCCAGTTTGCATTAAAGAATAAATGTGTTTAACTTTGCCTTCTTTGATTAAATTACTGACAGCAGGGTTGTTAATCAGTACTTCAAATAAAGCTTTACGTCCATTATCGGTGGTGACTAGTTTCTGACTTATTATTGCCTTTAAACTATGTGATAATTGAGTACGAATAAAATCTCGTGAACTGTCTTCAAATACATCAATAATACGATTAATAGTCTCAATAGCAGAATTTGTATGCAACGTAGCAAAAACTAAATGTCCTGTTTCAGCTACTGTTAATGCGGTTTGGATAGCTTTTTTGTTACGTAATTCCCCAAGCAATATTATGTCAGGATCTTGCCTTAAAAGGCTATCAACAGTCTGATCCAAATTTGTTAACTCTCTTTGTTGGATTAATGATTTTTGATTATGATAAATAAATTCAATCGGATCTTCTAAGGTTAATATGTGCTTTGATTGATTAAAATTAATGTGATTAATTAAAGATGCTAGTGTGGTTGACTTACCACTCCCTGTTGAACCGGTAATTAAAATAATACCACTTTCATAATTGATAAGTTGTTTAAAAATTTCAGGCGCCTTTATCTCGGCAAGGGTCGGAATGTGTTGTTTAATTATACGAAAAACGGCTGAGATTCCCCGATATTGATAAAAAATATTCACTCTAAATCTGCCTAAGTCATTTACCTGATAAGCGAAGTCAATTTGCTTATTTTGATATAATTGTTGTTTTTGATCGCCAGTTAATAATGATAATAGTTCAGTCTCTAAACTTATTGGTGATAACCTGTGTTCTGATAAAAATTGTAATTGCCCATTGATTCGAATACAGGCAGCTTCACCACTTGAAAGGTGCAAATCAGAGGCATTTTGCGTTACACTAAGAGCCAAAAATGAATTTAACATTCAATTATTCCAACTAACTTTGATTCGGGATTCACATGAATACAGTACATGACAATATACTCACCATTAAAAACAAAATTAAAAATATTGCGTTAGAATGCGAAAGAGATCCCAATAGCATTGAACTAATTGCCGTCAGTAAAACAAAACCTGTGACATTAATCGAACAAGCTATTAGCGCAGGTCAGTTTGCCTTTGGCGAAAACTATGTTCAAGAAGGCGTCGAAAAAATTCAATTTTTTAAACAAAATATGCCCAATGCCCCTTTAATTTGGCATTTTATTGGCCCATTACAATCAAACAAAACAAAATTAGTGGCAGAAAATTTTGATTGGATGCACACAATTGATCGTTTTAAAATCGCTCAGCGATTAAATGAGCAAAGGCCAGCCAATATGAATAAACTTAATGTATTAATTCAAGTAAATATAAGTCAAGAAGCGAGCAAGTCTGGTATTGCACCCAATCAAGTCGCTGACTTAGTTAAGCAAGTTATAGCATTACCCAATTTGAATTTACGTGGTTTGATGGCTATTCCTGAAATCGAGAATGATTTTAACAAGCAATTAGATGTATTTAAGCAGATGCAACAACTTTTAAAATCACTACAAATAGATTATCCATTTCTTGATACATTATCTATGGGCATGTCTGCTGATATGCAAGCAGCAATCGTTGCAGGCAGTACTATGGTTAGAATTGGCTCGGCGATCTTTGGCGCAAGGCAGTATTTATGATATATTGCAAACTTATAAAATTTTTAGGAGTGTTAAATGATATCACTGATCTTCTTGGGAAGAGCTGTTTTAACTGTTTGTCTGTATGTGATCATTTTACGTCTATGGATGCAGAGTGTAAGAGTTAATTTTCATAATCCATTTACTCAATTTATAGTTCGCATTTCTCAACCCATTATTGGACCATTACGTAAAGTAATTCCGTCAATAGGAAGAGTTGATAGTGCAACCTGGTTAATTTTCTATCTGGTCGCGCTAGTTAAAATTATTTTTATTTTACATTTTGCCATGATTAATGCGCCAGTTTGGAGCCCTGAGTATTTAGCATATGCCGTTGCTGCTATGATACACGCCTTTGGTCATTTATTATTTTGGTTACTGTTATTTAGAGCTATCCTAAGTTGGGTTAGCCGTGGACAATCGGTCGCTGATGAGCTACTGGCAGAGTTGACTGAACCCTTTATCGCACCCATTCGACGCATTGTTCCCCCTATTGGCATGATTGATATTTCATTTATGATTTTTATTTTTATTCTAATGTTCTTGAATTTATTTGCCATCGATATGGTCGGGAGTATTTGGCTAATATTATAAAAGCTTTTAAAAAAGGGAGTATACTCCCTTTTATAGAATATGATCTTCCCAACAAATTACATCTTTTTCATACACAATACGTTTTCTAACTGATATTTTCAGCTTATGCATAAGCTTTTTATCACCGGTAATGAGTGGATGCCATTCGGGTAGCTGCCCTGTTTGTAAAAAGTAACGATAAGAACAAGTTAACGGTAACCATTCAATCGTAAGAAGATTTTCACGCGTTAACTTAATACAATCAGGCTCATATTTAAAACGATTGTGATAATGCTTACAACGACACGTATTAGAATCAAGCAAGTTACAAGCAACATTGGTGTACAAGATTTCTTCGGTGTCCTCATCCATCAACTTATTAAGACAGCACTGACCACAGCCGTCACACAACTGTTCCCATTGTGCATCAGTTAATTGATCTAAGGTTTTAGATTCCCAAAATCGCTCTGTCATACTTTAAAATCATCTTCTTTTAACATTTGTAAGAAAAAACCATCTGCTTTTATTTTTTCTTCTATTTCATCCGAAGTACCAACAACAAAACGGCGTTTACCGTCTAATAATACTTTCATCACCAATACAGGTGAACCAAAAATTGACATTACTTTTTCAGGAATAGTAGAAAAATCATTCTCCTTTTCCAGATATAAATAACAATTTTCTTTTTTTGGACTTCGATAAATATAACACCACATCATAACCGATGAACCTACTCCTTCATTTTATTAAGACTATTTTGTAAATAAACACCTGCACCTAATAGACCGGGATCTTCATGAGTAATGACATAAACAGGGATTTTTTTAACCAAGTACGACATTCGTCCTTTGTTTTCAAAAGCATGCCGAAAAGGTGAAGATTTAAAAAACTCGATAAAACGTGGTACGATGCCACCAGCAATGTAAACGCCACCTTGTGTGTTCAGTGTTAATGCTAAATTGCCACCAAATCGTCCCATAAAAGTACAAAAATAGGTTAGCGTTTCTAAACAAAGTGGACAACTATTGGACAACGCTTTTTTGACAATTACATCTGGCGTAATCTCTTCTATAGGTTGATTATTAATGTTTAATAATGCTTGGTATATATTTACAATACCATTTCCAGATAAAAAACGCTCAGACGATACGCGTCCAAACTTTTTGCGTAACTCAGCTAAAAGACGATCTTCTTTCTCATTGGTCATTGGTAATTCAGTATGCCCACCTTCTCCAGACAAGCTGATCCAATGTTGATTAACTTTTATTAAATGCGACACACCAAGACCAGTTCCAGCACCATAAATCGCAATTGGGTAATTTAAATCGGCGTCATCCCCGCCGATTTTTACTAAATCTTTATCGGTTAATTGTGGAATAGAAGTCGATACAGCCGTAAAATCATTAATTACTTCAAGTTGTTTTAAGTTTAATGCTTTAATCAACGCTGAACGTGAAAACGACAAATTATTATTGGTCATATTCACCATATCTGTATCATCAATAGGGCAAGCAATTGCAATACAGGCCATATCGACACTGATTGATTGATTAGCAAGATAGTTTTTAATCAAAACTAATAGATCATCATCTTTTGAAATCAGAATTTTTGTGATAGCAGATAATTTGTTAGTGGTTAAATCGTACAACGCAAAACGGGCATTGGTTCCACCAATATCAGTGACTAAAGCATATTGACTCATGTTATTCCCTTCTATTACAAATTGTGTTTAAATCCTATTGCTGCGTACAAAATCATCGGTATTTAAAACATTTTTGAGCTACTCGTTACAAGGCAAGTCAAATAAGTTAAAAATCTCACCGCTAGCAATGATTTTTGGCGTGAAACATAACGTTATTTTAAGATGCGCTGCTTCTTACCGATGCAATTTTATTGTACGCCTAAAAAAGTAAGCAAGAACTGTTTGAATTTCGCTTTATTCGGCGTTATTCAAATGTAGCCATTGTACAAATGACCGTTCTTGTTTAACACTGGTCATACTATTTATCAAGTAGTACTAATAAACTAATTGTGATCCTTTACTCTATTTGATTTCAAATTAATTGATAATCTTTACTCATAAACTTAGTCAAAGCATACCAACAGTTTGAACGGTAATGATAGATAATAAGCATCAAAATGAACACTTTCTACTATCAGTATATGCATAACTAGTTCACCTTGATTAACATCAAGGCGATAACTCGAGAATAAATCAATATAGTTAATAATTACCAACTATATCCAATATGCTTTATCTATAACCATTTTTTTAATTTAAAATAGATATAAGGTGCAACGCCAGCAAGTAACATTAATATTAATGAGAATGGATAACCATATTCCCATTTTAATTCAGGCATGTTTTCAAAGTTCATTCCGTAAGCCGAAGCAACTACCGTTGGCGGTAAAAATACAACAGATACAACTGAGAAAATCTTGATAATCCGGCTTTGTTCTATATTAATAAAGCTAGTTGCAGCTTGCATTAAAAAGTTTACTTTTTGGAACAAGGATTCATTATGTGGAACAAGCGACTCAATATCACGAATAACTTCACGTGCTTGTTCTAACTGATCAACTGGCATTTTTGCTCGTCGAACTAAGTAGTTCACCGCTCTTTGGCTATCCATTAAGCAAAGTCTTACCTTCCATGCGGTATCTTCTAACTCAGCTAAAGAGGTAATCGCTTCATCATAATGTTCTTGTGAAGAGCGATCCATAATAATTAGACTCAACTCCTCTAATTCACTATAGATATTTTCAATCTGATCGGCTAACTGCTCAACTTTAACTTCAAATAGATCGAGTAATACTTCCCAAGGGTTACCGTCTATCATGCTCTGATATCGTGACCGCATTCGATATAAACGAAACGCAGGAAGATCACGTTCTCTTAAGGTAAAAAGACGTCCATTATGGACTGTAAATGCAACAGTAGAATTACCTGCTCGATCTTCTGCATCTTCATAAAAAAAGAACGAGTGCACATGTAATCCTTCGTTATCTTCAAAAAAACGGGCTGACGCCTCAATATCATCTAACTCTATACTCGTTGCTAAGTTTTGTCCTAAATGGGTTAAAACAAAATCACGATCGGCTTCTTCTGGCTCAATTAAATCAACCCAAGTCGCATTATTTATATCGCCTTCATTAATTTTCACTAACTGTTTGTTTTTTAGTCCAAACGCATTAATCATAAGGCCTCCAGTAAAAATATGTTTAGAACACTACACAACAAATGTGTGGCATTATACCTGTTATAATAAGAAATTCCTATGGTGAGACAAATCTTTCTCAATGTTTAAAAATGGATAATAGCTCGCATAATTAAATTAAATACGGTGATGTTACTTCTGTCTCATGCTACAATATCGAAATTAAATCTTTATGCAATTTTTAGGAGTTTATAATGGCAAATCGAGGAATAAACAAAGTCATTTTAGTTGGTAATTTAGGACAAGATCCTGAAGTCCGTTACATGCCAAATGGTAATGCTGTCGCTAATTTTAGTGTTGCAACATCAGAATCATGGAAGGATAAACAAACCGGTGAAAACCGTGATCGCACTGAATGGCATCGAGTTGTCGTGTTTGGTAAATTAGCTGAAATTGCTGGCGAATACATTAGAAAAGGAACGCAAGTTTATCTTGAAGGACAATTGCAAACTCGAAAATGGCAAGATCAATCGGGAACAGATCGGTATACCACTGAGGTAGTTATCAATACTATGGGGGGTACCTTACAAATTTTGGGATCGCGTGGCGCGAGTAACGAAGGCTTTGATGATGGCTCACAAAATTGGGGACAAAGCGCAAATAATTTTTCGTCAGCGCCAGCGTCGACCCGACAAGCAGCTCAAAGTGCGCCAGCACCACAACCTAAAGCCCCTGAACCACCAATGGATTTTGATGACGATATTCCTTTCTAATCAACCAAATGATTTTTTGGGCGTTTTATTACGCCCATGTATCATATCTAATCAATTTCAATTATACTTATCTTAATGTTTTTTATTAAGTCTT
Organism: Gilliamella sp. B2824; assembly: GCF_026536245.1. NCBI lineage: Bacteria > Pseudomonadati > Pseudomonadota > Gammaproteobacteria > Orbales > Orbaceae > Gilliamella > Gilliamella sp. B2824. Next base: position 23,868 of record NZ_JAFNON010000014.1, read on the forward strand.
GAAATTGATATGCTGGAACTTATACAAACTATTGGCTTTGGTCTAATTCTTTTCATACCATTAACTAATCCATTAACGACTGTTGTGTTACTATTAGGTTTATCCGGTGATATGACCAATGAAGAGCGTAACTATCAGTCTAAAATGACTTGTATTTACGTGTTTATTATCATGGTTGTCTCGTTTTATGGTGGGCAATTAGTGATGAATACTTTTGGTATATCAATTCCTGGATTACGTATTGCAGGTGGAATGATAGTCGGTATTATCGGTTTTAGAATGCTATTCCCCCAGCAACCATCTCATAAAACGTTAGAAGCCGATGCAAAAAAACGAGAAACGTCAAATAATATCGCGTTTGTCCCATTAGCAATGCCCAGTACTGCTGGTCCGGGTACGATTGCGATGATTATTAGTATGGCTTCAACGGTTAAAGGTGGTGGTTACAACGTATCGACTTGGGTTGTTTATACCACTTCAATAATGGTGCCATTATTATTGTGTATTATTTTATGGTTTTGTATGCGTAGTGCTGGCAGTATCATGCGATTTATGGGGAAAAGTGGTATTGAAGCAACTTCTAGAATTATGGGATTTTTATTAGTTTGTGTCGGTACCCAATTTATCATTAACGGCGTAAAAGAGCTGGTATTAAATTTCCCCAACATTTAACTGATTAAATAATATACAGATAGTTAACCCAAGCACTGACGAATAATGAGACATAGGGCACGTTGATGCCCTACTGTTCTGACATCAATTAAAGTTTAGGTATATTTTTGATCATTTCAACCCGCATTAAATAATCATATAGAGGGACGATTTTTTTAAATCCTTTTATCAATTTATTTGGCAGATCACTATCTAATACATCAGCTATATGATTATTGGTTACCATAACAGCTAAGCTTTTACGGTTATACCATGTTGCTATCTTTTCATCTTGATCTTTAACCAGCGGTCGTTTATAACTTTCACCAACCAACTCAAAAGGTTTTTTGACGCAACGAATCATCTCTAAAAACTTAGCAGTATCATTAGCAATCTCTTCTCGAAAAATATCCATAGTTTGTTTTGATGCACAATAATAACCTAAACCATATTGATAACTATCCGGACTAATTTCAAAAAAATAAGCTGGCGCTTCTTTCCAGTCCTTATTTGGTCGTTTAAATGTTAGCCACAATCGACTTCGATATAATGTCTTATCTTTGGAAAATCGAGTATCACGATGAATGCGTGATATGGTTTTACCTATCGCTGGCTTGGTTTCAAACCACTCATCGATTTTTAACATTTCTGGGGTTAATTGTTCAACCAATAACTTAAATGGTTTAACTAAATCGTTATCATAAATAGAACGATGTTCATCAAACCAGGTTTTACTATTGTTAATCCAAGCATCTTGTAAAAAATTTAGCCCCGCTTGAGAAAAGCCGTTAAATATGGCCATTATTGCTCCTTAAATAACTCTCTGACTTTTTCTAAATCTTGTTGCGTATCAACACCAATGGCGGGTGACTCTTTAGCAACTGCAACATGAATTTTTTCACCATACCAAAGAACTCTAAGCTGTTCAAGCATTTCAATTTGCTCAAGTGAAGAAGGTGCCCAGTTGATATACTGACGAATAAAACCTGCTCGATAAGCATAAATACCAATGTGGCGAAGGTAAAAATCACCAATACTGGATTGATTGAATAAATTGCTAGCTTTCGCGAAGCGATCTCGCTCCCAAGGAATAGTCGCTCGAGAAAAATAGAGCGCATAACCATCTTTATCCATCACAACTTTAACAGCGCCAGTATTAAACGCTTCTTCAACCGACTCAATAGGTACAGCTAAAGTAGCCATACCTGTTTTATATTTGACTAAATTTTCAGCGACTTGATCAATAATAATAGGGGGAATCAGTGGCTCATCACCTTGAACATTAACAATCACTTCATCATCGGCAAATTGAAAGGTATTAATGACTTCGGCCAGACGCTCAGTCCCCGAGTTATGTTTATCACTGGTTAGAATCACTTCTCCACCATGCTTTTTTACCACCTCGAAAACTTGCTGATGATCGGTTGCAACAATGACTCGATTTGCCGATGACTTTTTTGCTTGTTCCATCACTCGTACAATCATCGGTTTACCGTGTATATCTGCTAAAGGTTTTGCAGGTAAACGGCTTGATGCATATCTTGCTGGAATAATAACAGAAAAATTCATAACTAATCCTTGTAATGTTCTATTCTTGATTAAATTTTACTTGAGTCAGTGCCATCGCCTCGGTTTCAAGTAATACGGGAATACCATCCTTTACAGGAAAAACTAATTTATCAGTTTGACAAATTAGCTGATTATGTTCTTTATCATATTGCAATTTGCCGTGACATTTAGGGCATGCAATAGCATTAAGAAGAAGCGCTTTCATATTTTATTCTCTATGTGATGTTATATCCGCTAATAATGAACAGATATGGTTAATTGCTGGCATAGGTATAATGGCATCTACAGGTAGATACCACCAATTTGGTAATGCAAATTGCTGACATTTTACTGCATCTTTTTCTGTCATTAAAATGATTTGTTGATCAGTTGCAATATCTGCTAACAATGGCAAAGTAAATTGTTGATGATCAGCAAAGGATACCGTTTTAATTAAATCCGCATTCATCATTGTTAACATATCAAAAAAACGTTTAGGATTGCTAATTCCAGCAACAGCACAGATATTTTGTAACGAAGATAATGGCTTTTTTTCTTGAGTAAGCAAATTAATGGCACAGTTGGGAGCCAATTGCATAGTATAAGTTTTATTGGGATATTTCTCGGGTAACAGACTATCGCTATCACCATTAATGATGATCACATCGACTGATCTTAAACGGTTTTGTCGCTCTCGCATTGGACCAGCAGGAATCCACCACCCATTGCCAAATTGACGTTTACCATCGACTACAACAACTTCTATGTTACGAGCTAGCGCATAATGTTGTAAGCCATCATCAGTCAAAATAACATCTAACTGATAGTGTTTTAATAAAGCTTTGACCGCATCAACTCGTTTCGGTGCTACCGCAACAGGCGCCTGAGTGCGTTGATAAATCAGAACCGGTTCATCACCCGCTTGGGCTGTTGTTGTATTGTTATCTAAAATTAAGGGATAAGAATCAGCCTTACCGCCATATCCCCGTGAAACGACACCAACATGGAACCCTTTAGCTTGTAAAGCTTGAATCAAACCAATCGTGAAAGGGGTTTTACCATTACCGCCGACGGATAAATTGCCAACAACAACAATCGGAACAGGTGAATGCCATGATTTTAAAAGACCGAATCGATATAACTGGCGACGAATAAAAACAATCAAACCATACAACAAAGAAAAAGGAATAAGTAACCAATATAATCTATTTTTACCATACCATAATTTTTCAATCATCATTTATTATCACTTGATTATGTTTTGTTACCATTACTGCTATATTTGACGTAATATAAATATGGCGATATTGGCTATTATTTTACTCATAAATAGGTAAACGCCCAAGCCAATCATGATACCACCTAGGACGAACTTGTTCCCGCATTGTTTTGATATTCCATGTTAATTTATTAAAAAATAGACTAATTTGACCTGTCCTTGCAGTAACATGATAATCTAAGTTAAGTTCATGATAACGTAAAGTAATCTTATCTGCGGGTAAGTTCCAAGCATTATAGCGCGAAGTCGACACCAATGCACTTTTCGGTTTTACCCGATTTATAAAGGCATAGCTTGATGAGCTCATACTACCATGATGGGGAACTTGTAAAAATGTTGAAGATAATTTAACTCCATATTGTTCAATTAACTGATACTCTTGCGTTCGTTCTAAATCCCCTGTTAACAATACCGAGAATCGACCATCCGTTATTTGTATCACACATGAGTCTTTATTTTGCGCATAATTAACCAGCTTTTTAGGCCATAAAATATTAAATGAAAGCTGGTTCCAACTAATGTGATTCCCCGCTAAACATAAATAATCATTATTCAATGATGATGATGAACTCATCAACCACGCATTTGGATAGGTACGCTTTAAAATATTCAGCCCACCAATATGATCATTATGTTGGTGACTAATGATAATGCCTTCAACTGTTAAATTATGCTGCAATAAAAACGGTATAATGACCTGCTGTGCTACTGAATTTTTATCCCATTTAGCACCCGTATCATACAAAATAGCTGACTTTCCATTATGAATCACAATAGCCAGTCCATGACCAACATCTAACATGTCTACTCGCCAAACATAATCAAGAACGACAAAAAAAGGTGAAATCATTAAGCATAAAATAGACAATATAGTCACGAAAAAATGACGCCAAAGTTCAGTATGAATAACAATAATCATCAACCAACCAATTAAACTTAGTAGATAAAAATTAGCCGGTAATGTCAACCACAATACATTCATTGCTTTTAAACATAAAAATAATCCTTTAAGAGAACTATCTGCAACAAAGCAAAACCACAAGGATAAATAAAAACAATGTACCAAACTAAATAATAGTGCCAATAAAATAGCAGGAAAGGTACATAGTGTGATAAGTGGAATTGCTATTAAATTCGTGAATAATGCAACAGTACTTATCCCGTGAAAAATAAAAAATTGTATAGGTAATAATAATAACGTTAAGCCAAATTGTAGATGCAATAACCGTATTAAATACCAACGTTTTTTTTGTTTAAAACGGTTTGGTAAAGGCATCCATTGGGATAGAAAGAGTAAACTGATAACCGCGTAGCAAGATAACCAAAAACTTTCTGATAAAATCATCAACGGATCAAATAAGAGTAATATTGCAATAATTCGGTTTATTTTTTGCCAAGCACTTAAATGATAACTTTGATAGCGTAAGTATATCCATATTGATAGTGCGAATATCGCACGCAGTGTTGGCGGATTAAATCCTGTTAACCAAGCATAAAATAATGCACTTAGCCAACCAACTATGATTGGTACAAAATAATGTATATAACGATTTGGAAGTAAAAACAGACTTGTTTTAACAATAAAGCAGCAAAAATAAAAAACTAAAAGAATATGCATACCGGATATTGCCATTAAATGAGCTATACCGGTTTGCATCATTATTAGGCGATCTTCACCACTTATTTGTGTGCGTTCGCCAAAAGCAAGCGCAATCAGGATTCCTCGGTAAACACATAGATTAATATAGGGTAAAGCGTAATCTGCTATAACTTGTCTAACATTACGCTTATCATCAAGTAATTTAGCTTGTTTTAATTTTGCTGATAACAGGCGCCTATTGGCAATTGCAAAGCGTTGACTATCAAAACCCCCTTCATTCAAATAACCTTGGCTAACTTTGGTTTTCAACGTAAGTTGCCAAATTTGACCGGCCTTAGGAATAATTGGCTGATCCCAATAGACTGAAATAGTCGGATTAAAAGACAAATAATGCTGGTCAGAATTGATTAGGGCAAATTTTATGTAATACGGTTCTGTTATATTGTCGGCTTGAACATCAATTGTTTCGACTTTAGCTTGCACAACCAAGGTCTTATCGATATAAGGTTCAACATTTGATAAATATTGATGACTATAAGCAGTAGACCATAAAAAGCTAAGGATTAATACCGCAATCATTATTGTAAAGCGATAAAACGTTGATGGAACAATCAAAATAAAAGTAATAAGAACAATAGCCAGCATATACCACTGTTCATAAGAAGGTAATGAAGGTAAAAACATAAGTGGCAAACAACCTAAAGAAAAAATTATTGCTAATAGATCCAGTGAAAAAAGTTGCCGCATTGATTTTGGATAGGGTTAATTTTGATTGGCTATCAAACTATCACATAACTGTTTTCTCAAAATATTCCATTTACTAATTTCTAGAGATTGCTTCCATTTTATTAATTAGTTGAAAAACTTTTACAAAACTAAACTGATTTTCAGCTAAACTTATTTTTTACGTTAATACGAATCACAGCTAAAGAGGAGGTGTCGGTAATCTAGAATGGTGCTGCAAGCATTGATTGATAAATACCCGAATTGTTATAAATAAAAAAACCTTTGATTTTAGTCAAAGGTTTTTTTGTAATATTATGCAAACTTATGCTTTGGCAGCATTATTAACTCGTTCACGTAATTCTTTACCCGGTTTGAAATGAGGGATATATTTATGTTTAACTTCAACATTACCACCTGTTCTAGGATTTCTCGCTTTACGTGGGGCGCGATAGTTCAAACTAAAACTACCAAAACCTCGAATTTCAACACGATCATTACTTTCCATAGCTAAAGCTATCTGTTCGATAATATCTCTTACAGCATCATCAACTAGTTGTACAGGAAGGTGTGTCCGCCAGTTAACTATCTTTTCGGCTAAATCTGATCTGTTCATGGTCACTCCTAATTTATTTTGTGTGGTAAATAACTGATTTATTTTATACCACAAAAGAAAAAGAGGGCAAGCCCTCTTTACTCTTTACATAAACAATTTTTACTCAGTTTTTGAAGCAGCTTTGAAAGCTTCAGCCATTGCATTAGTAAATGATGCTTCTTCTTGAGTTGCAGTATTATTTACAGCAGCAAGTGCTTCTTTTTCATCAGCTTCATCTTTAGCGCGTACTGATAATGAAATCGCACGAGACTTACGATCGATATTAACAATCTTAGCTTCAACTTCGTCACCAACTTTCAGTGCAGTAGTTGCATCTTCAATACGTTCACGAGCAATATCTTGAGCTTTTAAGTAACCTTCAATACCATCAGCAATTTCGATAGTTGCACCTTTAGCATCGACAGCAGTTACTTTACCTTTAACAATAGTGCCTTTTTTATAGTTTGCAGCAAAATTATTGAAAGGATCATCTTCTAATTGTTTAATACCTAAAGAAATACGTTCGCGCTCTGCGTCAACTTGTAACACAACCGCTTCGATATCGTCACCTTTCTTATAAGCTTTAACCGCTTCTTCGCCAGGCATATTCCAAGAGATATCTGAAAGATGAACTAAACCATCAATACCGCCATCTAAACCAATGAAGATACCAAAGTCAGTGATTGATTTGATCTTACCGCTAACTTTATCACCTTTATTGTGTGATTCAGCAAATTGTAACCATGGGTTTGGTTTACATTGTTTAAGACCTAAAGAGATACGACGACGTTCTTCATCAATTTCAAGAACAACAACTTCAACCACATCACCTAAGCTAACCACTTTAGATGGGTGAATGTTTTTGTTTGTCCAATCCATTTCAGAAACGTGTACTAAACCTTCAACACCTGTTTCAATTTCAACAAAACAACCGTAATCAGTTAAGTTAGTTACTTTACCTGTTACTTTTGTTCCTTCTGGGTAACGTTTAGCGATTGAAACCCATGGATCTTCGCCTAATTGTTTTAAGCCAAGAGAAACACGTGAACGATCTTTATCGAATTTAAGCACTTTAACAAGTAATTCTTGACCCACTTCAACCACTTCACTTGGGTGTTTAACACGTTTCCAAGCCATATCGGTAATGTGAAGTAAACCATCAACCCCACCAAGATCAACGAATGCACCGTAATCAGTAAGATTTTTAATGATACCTTTAACTTCTGAACCTTCTTGTAGATTTTCAAGAAGTTGTTCTCTTTCTGCGCTATTTTCAGATTCGATAACGGCACGACGTGAAACAACAACGTTGTTACGTTTTTGATCTAATTTAATAACTTTTAATTCAATTTCGCGATTTTCAATATGTGAAGTATCGCGTAATGGGCGAACGTCAACAAGTGAACCAGGAAGGAACGCACGCACGCCATTAAGATCAACCGTAAAGCCACCTTTAACTTTACCATTGATAACACCTAAAACTGTTGCAGCATCTTCAACTGCTTTTTCTAGTGTCAGCCACGCTTCATGACGTTTAGCTTTTTCACGAGATAAGATTGTTTCACCAAAGCCATCTTCAATTGAGTCAAGCACAACGTCAACAACGTCACCGACTTGAACTTCTAATTCGCCTTGGGCATTTTTAAACTGCTCTACTGGAATTGCTGATTCAGATTTTAAACCAGCATCAACTAAAACGACATCTTTGTCGATTGCAACGACAGTACCACGGATCATATTACCAGAACGAGTGTCTAGTTGATTTAAAGACTCTTCAAAGAGTTGAGCAAAAGATTCAGTCATATTTATATACTTAAATTAATATTAACGTCCACATTACATCATGTCTTGTGGGGTTGTTTACGGAACTCCACCTATCCTTTTGTGGAGCTTGGTTCAAGCAATAAATAAATTTATTGCCCGAGTTTTTGGTTTATATACTTAATAGATTGATTAAAAACATCTTGAATAGAAAGTGATGTGGTATCAATTATAAGTGCATCAACAGCAGGTTTTAACGGCGCAACGGCCCGATTGCGATCACGCTCATCACGCGCTGTTATTTCCTGCAAAATTTCGGCGAATTTAGCATGATTTTGCTTATCTTGCAACTGTTTCATTCTTCTTTCTGCTCGAGATTGCGCACTGGCATCGAGAAAGATTTTGACTGATGCATCTGGGAATACGACAGTTCCCATATCGCGACCATCAGCAATCAAGCCCGGAGCCTGTTTAAAATCTCGTTGTCGTTGTAATAATGCAACTCTCACTTGACTTAACGAAGCCACTTTTGATGCGGCTCCGCCTGTTTGTTCAGTACGGATAGCGTTAGTGACATCGTTATTCTGTAATAAAACTTTTACTTCAGCCCCCGTAGAATCGAAGGTTAAAGGCAGATTTAACGCCAATTTAACAAGCTGACTTTCATCATCAAGTGCGATGTTTTGTTGCAAGGCTGAAAATGCCAATACTCGATAAATAGCCCCCGAATCTAAAAGGTGCCAATTAAAATGATTAGCTAATGCTTGGCATAATGTGCCTTTACCTACGCCACTAGGTCCATCAATGGCAATGACGGGAACAGTTTTAATCATATTAATATTCGCTTAATCGTTCAAATTGTTCAAAGTAATCTGGAAAAGTTTTCATAGTGCATTTAGGATCTAATATGGTCACCGGCGTATCGGATAGTGCAACTAATGAAAAACACATTGCAATGCGATGATCGTTATAGGTTTCGATTTTAGCATGCGTTAATTTTGCAGGCGGAACGATAGTAATATAATCAGGTCCCTCTTCAACCGTAGCTCCAACCTTCCGCAGTTCAGTTGCCATCGCATATAAGCGATCGGTTTCTTTCACTCGCCAATTGTAAATATTACGAATTGTCGTCGATCCTTTGGCAAATAAAGCAGTCGTGGCAATAGTCATTGCTGCATCGGGAATATGGTTCATGTCCATATCAATACCGTTTAATTCCCCCCGAGTACATTCAATATAATCATCTGCCCAAATCACTTTAGCACCCATTTTTTCAAGTACATGTGCAAATTGGGTGTCGCCTTGTAAACTTTTTTTACCTATACCGGTAACACGCACCGTACCGCCTTTAATTGCCGCTGCGGCTAAAAAATAAGAAGCGGACGAAGCATCACCTTCGACTAAATAATTGCCAGGAGATTGATAACATTGTTTGGCTTTAATGGTAAATTTTTGATAATCATGATTGGTAACTGTGACACCAAAAATCGCCATCATTTTGATTGTAATATCAATATAAGGTTTCGAAACTAAATCACCAATAATGGTAATTTCGGTATCTTTATCCGCTAGGGGTGCAGTCATTAATAAAGCGGTTAAAAACTGACTTGAAACCGTTCCATCAACGTTGATATTACCCCCGCTAAAACCACCATGAATATGCAGTGGCGGGTAACCTTCGTTTTCAAGATAGTCAATTTTAGCACCACCTTGACGTAAAGCATCCACTAAATGCCCTATTGGGCGCTCTTTCATACGAGGTTCGCCTGTTAATATAATATTATTGTTACCCAAACATAATGCCGCTGTTAATGGACGCATCGCAGTGCCAGCATTTCCCAGAAACAATTCCAAAGGGTAAGTCACTTGCAAGTGACGACCGATGCCCTGAATATCACAAATAGTACGATCATCAGATAGTTGATATTTAATACCTAAAGCCTTTAAAGCATCAAGCATGTAACGGACATCATCACTATCAAGCAAATTGGTCAAACGGGTATTACCTTTACTCAGTGCGGATAATAGTAATGCTCGATTAGAGACACTTTTTGACCCAGGTAAATTGATTGTCCCATTAATTTTTTTTATCGGTTGTAATGTTATAGATAACATAATCACTCTCTATAAATATTTTTTAAAATTTTTCTAGCGTCGCTTTTAACAAATCTATAGCTTGCTTATCTTTAGCACTATTTTGCCATAATTTATCAAATAAAGAACGATATCGCTTGATTGCATCAAATGATGAAGTAATTGAAGCAATACCCGTTGTCACATTGGGTAATTCCCCCAAACGAAATGGACTCATCGCTAAAGAGATCGGATTTTGATCTTGATAAAAGATTTGAAAAGCTATTGACGGAATAGCCTGCTCAGTAATAGCAATTGTAGGCGCATAAGATTGGTGTTCTAAAAGTTCAATTAAATGATAAACTTCTTGACGTGCTAATAACATTCTTTCCGATTTTTTCCCCGGCGAAATGGTTAAATTACCGACTAAACCAATATGCAAAAAACGCTCAACATTGCGTAAACTAATTAAATTAATCACTTTAGGAACAGACTGATAAAATTGCGTTTTACGATGTTTCAAAATTGATAAACTCACCGCATATTTATCTGAATCAATCGCTTCACCAGACTCCTCAAGCATCATGGCCAAATGCGATAAATAGTGTGGTGAAGTTAGCAAAAAAGAGAAGGGATCAAAGTGTGAATAAATATGGGTTGATTGTTCTTCCAACTGACGCATACGTTCAAAAAACCCTTCGCCACTTGAATAATATTCCGTATCAATACCAAGTAGGCTCGCTAAAGAAGTGTCTAACAATAGTGCTAATCGCTCTAATGTTTCAATTTTAACGATTTCACCTTTTTCTAAGCGATAAACTGCAGCTCTTGAAATTCTTAAACTCTCAGCTACATCTTCGGCTTTAAGTGAGGCGGCAATACGATAAGCGCGTAATCGCTGCCCTATTGCCAAATAATCAATTGCTTCACTAATCATAATTGACTCAAAATATTCGAATCTTGGCAGTGTATCACAAGGTGATAACAATGCCAATTTTCGCTAAAAATGTTTAAGGTAACATCCACATTTTAGTCAACTATTTTAGCAAAACATCTTGTAAGTTTGATGCATCTGCAAATTCAGTATATTCAGTAATCGCTTCTGGTTTTTTCGAAGCTTGTGACGCTTGCCCTAATACTTGCGAAGCAAACACCAAACCTTTTTGTTTAACAATAGCGTTATTATAAAAATCAATTAAGCCTTGCTTATCAATTTTTTTCACTTCGGCTATTTTCTTATCGCGTGAATCAAACGAAAAATTCGATAAACGATAATCAGCCAGATAGCGTTCTAATTCTTCATTTAACGTTTGAGGTGGCATTGTCAATTCCTCAAGCACCGCCTTTTTATATTGCTCTATATCATTTTTGGATAATGCTTGTAATTTTTGCAGCATAATTGGATAGAAATGCTGATAACGGCCTAGCAAATAGGCTGGGTCGTATTGATTACTTTGTATAATAAAGCTAATACCTGAAGAATCGCCTACTGACATTGATACAGCAAAAACGGCATAACCTAACTGTTCATTAGATCGTAATTGATCGAAAAACCAAGGCGATATAATCTTCGAAAGCGTATAACTCAAGATGCGGCTCGAATTTCGATCATAATTAGTCGGAATATAGCTCATCATTAAAGCATTATCAGTTGCTTTCGCCGTTTGAGTAATGCGTGCTGTTAATGGTGCATTTATTTTAAGGTTATCAATTGGTGTAAATTGAGCGTTAGACGCAAATTTTTCTTGAATTTTATGATAAAGATCTAACGAGCGTTGATTCGATAAATTACCTAAACTTAGCATATAAGGAACTGAATGCGTCATTAGCGCATCACGATAAGCTACAATATCGTTAACACTGATATCTGCTGTGATTTGTCTTCTTAAATTACGTTCATAGTAGTGAGGTAATACAGACAATGCATTGACAGGATTGGCGGCTAACTGATAACTATTCGCATGCTCAATTGCATCTAATTTTTGGATATACCACGATTTAGCTAAGGCTAAACTTTGTTCATCAACAATTATTTGCTGATACCGATTAAGTACCGCTAATACCATTTCGGGAAGGTGCTGATTAAAACCATCAGCTGTCACCATCAAACCATTATCACGGCTAGTCGACAATTCAATACCAGCCACATTAGCTTGGAATTGAAGTTGTGCTAGATTACGACTAACAAGATAATCGAGCAAATCAAACGCAACTTGAGATTTAGCATCACTAAAAGCTTGATCATTACGTAATGAAACGACAATTGCGGCTTTAGGTTCTTGACCAAAATATTGGCTAACAAAATGGATATGATTACCGCGCTTATTAAATTCTAAAGGCTCAGATTGATTGCTATTTGGGTTAACAATCGTAAAATCATCTGGAATATAAGGATTGAGTTCAGGTAAAGTAAACGAAAAGCTTTTTGCTAAATTCGACCAATTTGATTTTTGTTCACTAGTTATAGCATCAATTTTATAAGGTGCTTCAACAAAATAGGCAACTTTATCGGTAGGTTGATTTGGTGCAATGGTCCAAATTCTAGCATTATCTGGCGTTAGGCTCTTTAAACGGTTTACTATCGCATCTTTATCAAAATGCGATGCAATAAAGTCAGCGTTTAAAATATTTTGGATTGGATAAAGCAACATCTGATCAGATAGCCATTCAACATAAGACATATCTCGTTCAATATCTTGGTATTTAAATTCAAGTGCTAATACTTTTTTAAGTTCTTCGTAATAAGTATCCTTTACCCCATCTTTTTGTATTAATTGTAAGTAATTGAAAATAGCCGCTATCACTTTATCTTTTTGAGCAAGGCCGTCATCAGTCAAACTTACATTAATGCTCAAAACACCACTATTACCATAACGAATAGGATCGCTTGATGCACTAATGTTTTCAATCAATCCTTGCTTTTGTAATTGTTCTGACAATGTGTTTTGACTACGATTGCTAATTAAATAAGCAATATATTCATCACTTTTATCGGCAAATTTAACTAAATTATTTTCAATTGGAAATTGTAAAAGCATCAATTTTTTAGGCTGAGCGGGTAACATAGTAATTTGTTTAGCTAATACGTCACTTGGCATAGCGGTTTGATCAACTTTTGGGGCTTGAATATTTTTATTAGGAATTTGACCAAAAGTAGTTTCAGCAAGTTTTGCCAATTTATTAATAGATTGATTGCTATAAACAACCCCGACCATAATGTTAGCTGAGTAATAATTATTATGAAAATTAACTAACGCATCGTGTAATTTACTCGTTGATTTATCACTTAGCGTTTCTAAATTTCCCCCTGAAAATTGTGACGCAGGGTGCTTTTGATTAATTGTTTCAGAATCAACTTGTCCAATACGAAAACCATCATTCGATCTGGCCATTGTCAGTTCAGCATTAACAGCATTTCGCTCTTTATCTGCAAATTTTGGATCTAAAACAGGATTAGCAATCGCTTGAGCTAAATAATCTAACGCATGATTAAATGCGCCATTTTCCACCTCAAAATAAAATGCAGTTCTATATGAAGCAGTACTCGCATTATAACTACCCGCATGGCGATTTAAGAATTGAGAAAAACTAGCGGGTTCAGGATACTTTTTAGACCCCATCAAGACCATATGTTCGGTATAGTGAGCTAAACCTTGTTGATCGGCAGGATCTTGTAAAGAGCCAACAGGTAAGGCGAGCGAGGCTAATGATTTCACAGCTTTAGGATCGGATACTAATAATACACGCATTTTATTGGCTAGTTCGATGACTTCGTATTGGCGATTATCGCGATCACTTTGTTGAACCTTTTCTAATAAAACGGGATGTGAAAGTTTATTTTCAATCGCAAAAGAGGAATTGAAGTAAAAAAAAGCTAGCACAATTAAGAGCGTTATTTTTATCTTATGCATATATTCTCCGCCTAAAATGTCATATTCTATGATGAATTTAATAAATTACTAAAAAAGAAAACTGACAGCAGTTTCTAGTAATTTTTTCAAAAATTTAATCCTATAAATTTATCTGATTAAAAATTGAGGTGTAAGTTTTCTATTATCTATCTTAACTAAAAGATAATCTAGTAATTCATAATATGAAAGCACAATGTATCACTAATCTATTAGGGCAATTTACTCACCACATTTTTGACGACATGACTAGATTAAAAACGGTTTGGTTAAATGTAAGTCATCAACTAAGTCAAAAGTTGCGTTCAATAACAATATTGGATTGAGATAGAAAAACGAGTCAATTACAACGTAATCGATCTTGATTTTCTTGGTCGACTATTTATCTAAAAATCAGGCACTTTAAATCTTGTCGTAAATGTTGACAGTCAACTGGTCAGCCATGTTATTGCAATAAATTGAGTCATCAAAGTACCAATACTAGAACTGACAGTCGCTTTTATTTTATATTGTTTCAATTTCTCTACAATATAAAAAAGCTGGGAAAACCCAGCTCTTTATTTTTTTAAACAACAATGGAGAAATAATAACAATTAATGTTCCCGTGTTTTTCTAAATTCGACATCTGGATAACGTTCTTGAGTTAGATTTAAGTTAACCATACTTGGCGCAATATAGGATAAATTATCACCGCCATCTAACGCTAAATTTTGCTCACATTTGCGTTTAAACTCTTCGAATTTCTTCGCGTCACTACATTCTACCCAGCGTGCGGTGGTCACATTTACCGGTTCATAAATGGCTTCAACATTATATTCAGATTTTAATCGAGCAACGACCACATCAAACTGAAGTACACCAACTGCCCCGACAATTAAGTCATTGTTGGCTAATGGTCGAAATACCTGCACAGCACCCTCTTCAGACAATTGCACTAATCCTTTTAATAATTGCTTTTGTTTTAGCGGATCTTTTAAACGAATTCGGCGAAATAGTTCCGGGGCAAAGTTAGGAATACCGGTAAACTTAAGATCTTCACCTTGGGTAAAGGTGTCACCAATTTGAATAGTACCATGATTATGTAATCCGATAATATCACCCGCATAAGCCTCTTCTACATGTTCACGATCGCCGGCCATAAAGGTTAATGCATCAGAAATATTGACATCTTTAGCAAGACGAACATGGCGCAATTTCATGCCTTTTTCATATTTACCCGACACAATGCGCATAAATGCCACGCGGTCTCGGTGTTTTGGATCCATATTGGCTTGAATCTTAAAGACAAAACCACTAAATTTTTCTTCGCTAGATTCGACTTTTCGCTTATCCGTTTGACGAGCTTGCGGTGGCGGAGCCCAAGCCGTTAAGCCATCTAACATATGATCAACACCAAAATTACCTAATGCAGTACCAAAAAAGACGGGGGTTAAATCACCGGATAAAAATGCTTGTAAATCGAACTCATTCGATGCGCCTTGCACTAATTCAAGCTCTTCACGAAGCTGAGCGGCTAAATCATCGCCAACAGTTTTATCCAATTCAGGATTAGTTAACCCTTTAATAACACGGACTTCTTGAATGGTATGTCCTTGACCTGTTTGATATAGATAAGTTTCATCTTTGGCTAAATGGTACACACCTTTAAATAACTTGCCACAACCAATAGGCCAAGTAATCGGTGCACACATAATATTGAGCTCGTTCTCAACTTCATCGAGTAATTCTAAAGGATCACGAATATCACGATCTAACTTATTCATAAAAGTCAAAATCGGCGTATTACGTAAACGCGTTACTTCCATTAATTTACGCGTACGATCTTCAACCCCTTTTGCTGCATCAATCACCATTAAACAACTATCAACGGCCGTTAAAGTTCGATAAGTATCTTCTGAGAAGTCTTCATGCCCTGGGGTATCAAGTAAATTGACTAGACATTGATTATAAGGAAACTGCATGACAGAAGTTGTAATCGAAATACCACGCTGCTTTTCCATCTCCATCCAGTCGGATTTAGCGTGTTGGGCATTCGCGCCTCGACCTTTTACCGTTCCAGCTGTTTGAATGGCATGACCAAATAGCAACACTTTTTCTGTAATGGTTGTTTTACCAGCATCGGGATGTGAAATAATAGCAAAAGTGCGACGCGCATTTACTTCATCTAAATAAGCTTGTTCTGTCATAAAATTAACGATAATTATCCTGCACAAAAATAATCGGGCATTTTAACAGAACTTGTTAATTTTTACCATTGCAGTTATTTGCGTTATTGGTTTATCTATGCATAATGTTTGCATAAACTAGTATTGATTAGGTGCTGTTTTGCAAGTTTGCAAAAAAACCTAGCTTTCAGTATAAATTGGATTTTGTTATGAATATTCGTGATTTAAAATTGTTCTTACATTTATGCGAAACATGCCATTTTGGTATGACCGCCGATGCTATGCATGTAAGCCCTTCGACGTTATCCAGACAAATACAACGCTTAGAAGAACATTTTGGTCATGCCCTTTTTATTCGTGATAATCGCCAAGTACAAATAACGCAAGAAGGGGAAAAGGTAAAACGTTTTGCCCAGCAAGTAATCAGTTTGCATCAGCAAGTGCGCCAAGAATTAGATCAATCCAATCAACAATTAGTTGGCGAATTAACCCTATTTTGTTCAGTAACAGCCGCTTACAGCCATTTACCTGAAATACTTGACCGCTTTCGAATTAATTATCCTCTTGTAGAAATTAAACTCTCAACCGGCGATGCGGCAGATGCGGTTGAAAAAATCCAGTCCAATCAAGTCGATTTAGCCATTGCAGGCAAACCAAAACAATTACCTTCAGGAGTCGAATTTTTAAAATTTGGTGAAATAGAGATGGTGTTACTCATACCCAAGCTCAATAGCTCATTTAGTGATAAATTACACCAAAAAAAACCGGATTGGCATAATATACCCTTTATTTTGCCGGAACATGGCCCAAGCCGGCACCGCATTGATTTGTGGTTTAAACAGCAAAAAATTATGAGCCCCAAAATTTATGCAACAGTTGCAGGTCACGAGGCAATTGTTTCTATGGTTGCACTAGGTTGCGGTGTAGCCTTATTACCTAAAGTTGTTATGGAAAATAGCCCTGAAAGAATTCGGGAAAGAATTACTGAATGGTCAACCAATTTAATGGAACCGTTTGACGTTGGGATCTGTGTTCAAAAAAGACGTTTATCAGAAAAAATTATCGCGGCGTTTTGGGGATTATGCAATCTTAATTTACCAAACCAATCCCAATAAACAAAATATCGTGTATAATCATTTACCTAGAAAATAGTTACATTATTAATACTGCAAGCAACATAAAAAATAATTTGACGACAAGCTTGGTTGTTAAAAAAGGAAATATTTTCATGAACACAAGAACTATAAAAATATTAACATCATTAATTCTGCTTACTACAACTACGATTGCTTTTACAGTACAGGCCAAAGGTAATACACGTTTAAATATTAACCGTGAAGAGAATAATACTATTGTAAAACCTCAATGGTTAACCATCGAAAGTACAAACTATTATGATGGTGATAGCGATGACTTAGCCACAGCGGGTTTAGGCTTTACACCGCTATCAACAACTAAAATCAATCTTAAGCAGGCTAACCCTACGCAACCAACAACTCAAGAACTAAGGCAATTAAAACTTAACCGATTTATTGATACTAAAACAGGAGAAGGCACTCTTTTTGGTTATCAGCGTAAAACCTTAACCCCATTATTTGATGGCAAAGTGGCAGGTACTGAGGTTTTAGCTACCCTTAAAAATAAAGAAGAAACTGTCGGTTTATTATTACAAATCCCCTTGGATTTTGATAAAAACAAACCTTGTATTGTTGCGGTGCCTGCCACCGATTCCGATGGATTATTTAATGCCCACGATGTACAAATTAGAGGATTATGGGGATTACGTCACAACTGTGCAGTTGTTTACAATGATAAAGGATTAGGCAACGGTATTTATGATATCACTAACCAGCGTGGATTTGCCATTGATGGCAAAACACAAACAGATAATCTTCTTTTTAAACCAGATATTAACAATCGAGAAAGGTATGTTAAAGCTTATCCCAACCGCTACGCCATAAAACAACTGCATTCAAGACAGAATTCAGAGCAGCGTTGGGGGGAATTTGTTTTACAATCCATTGAATTTGCCTTTTATCAAATCAACACATTATATTCACCGGATAAAACAATCAAATACAACAAAGACAATACATTAGTATTAGTCTATGGAGCGAGTGATGGTGGCGGCGCAGCACTCAAAGCGGGCGAGCTTGACAAAAATAACATTATAAAAGGAATCGTTGCAGTTAACCCACAAATTGTACCTTATTCCAAAAAAATAGCCGCTAGCGTACAATTCGGTAAAAATACACCTGTTAAAATTCAATATCAATCGATAGCAGAATACAGCGCATACGCTTCACTTTATATCCCTTGTGCTGTGCCAGCAATTATCGAAAACAATAAAGATAAGTATATTCCTTTTGCCGATAAATATGTTTTTTCACAAAACCGCTGTAATGACTTAAAACAAGCAAAACTATTAAAAGAAGGCACACCTGAAGAAGCGCTTGAAAAGCTGCATAAATATGGGTGGACGCCTGAAATGGATATCCAATTACCCTATTTTTATTTTAAAGAAACGGTCAGTTTACCTTATCAATACATTAGCGCTTACGGACACTACGACATCACCGAAAGAATGTGCAACTATTCAGTTGCTAGCACACAACAAAATCCCATTTACTATACCGGTAAAGTTGCACCATTAAAGGAAGTCGCCTTTGAGCAACTTTGGGGATTATCTGATGGACATTTACCTGTATGGATTGGTAATGATTCAACTGCATTAGCATTGGTCAATAATGAAGATGTGATTTCACCTAGAAGGGATTTCTATTCTAGCTCTGAAAGCAAAGAAAACATTGATTATAATAGTAAAGGGGCTATATGTTTATATAAAAAAATAAACGATCCGCGCGTTCAATATGGTATGGGTCAGATCATTGCTTCGGCTAATTTAAATGGAATTAAAACCTATATTGTACATGGCCGTAATAATGTCAAACAATTACCGGATTACACATCACGAGCTTATGTCGCATTAAATAGCCAAGTTGAAGGTAAAAATTCACAATTACGTTACATAGAAGTTGAAAACACTAGCTATTTAGATGGTAAACCGCCATTTGAAAACATTTTACTTCCTATAGATTATTATGGTGAAGATGCAATGGAGTGGTTATGGGCAAATCTAACGAATAAAGCAACCCTGCCTGAAAGCCAAGTTGTTCATACAAAACCACGAGCAAGTAATAATGACATTACCCTTGATGCTACCATTAAAAACTTAGTGCCGATTTCACAATCACCAAATCGTAACAATGTTATTAAGAAAGAAAACGGTAAACTTACTATTCCAAATTAATAACTAAAGATTATCGGGTAAGTTGATTAACTAAACTTATTTCGATAATCGCCTGTTTTCTTGAAAATGATTGGAACTAACAAATTTTACCATTTGGGGATATAACTTAAAAAAAAGTGATTCAAGCGCTGAATAATGTAGCTTAATATCAACAATTGTCTCTTTTAATAAACTGAGTCTAGGTCTTCGCGCGGCCATACCTTTAAGTACTTTTTCAATAAATTCGATATCAGCATAATTTTCAAGCCATTTACCTTGCCACATTGACTGCATAAAATATTGATAATCGGGTGGATAATCAGTAATAAAAGGGGCAATTTGCTCTTTAGTCAACTGGTTAAATTCAGCTACGGCAGCATAAGATTTTATACCATACTCTGACCAGTATTTAGACAAAAAATGATCCCAAACAATATCTAATGCAATAGGCGCCACTCGCTGGTGAGTTTTTCTAAATAACTGTTTAGCTTGCTTCACTTCGGGTAAAGAATCGATTAGGCTATCGATTCTTCGGTGAAGCATAATGCCATCTGCAATAGTTTGTGGATAAGCTAAATAGGGATCACCTTTCACAAAATCGGCAACACTATTCCCAATCAAGGAACTGTTTGCCAATGTTGCCAAATGTAAATGTGCAAGAATATTCATACAATAAGAATAATTAATTATTCACGGTGTTTAAATTGCCCTTCAGCTAATCCTTCACGCCAATAGCTGGTAATTTGGAATGCGTCGGCTGGTAAATTACTATATTTGTCTTTTAGCGCTCGACGCAGCTGCTGTGCTAGCGATGCCTCCATTCCCCCCCAAAAAAGGAGTGGTGGATTATCCGTAAAATCTGTCGCCAGTATGCTATCAATCAGTTGACTTGGTTGTCCTTTGTCACGGACTAACCAATGAATTTGTTGGTTGTCACGAACGGGTAAGGGTAATACATCGGTTGGATGATTAACTTCAATAAAGGCATTGACTTTTTGATAATCAGGCAAGTGCTCAATAGCGTAACTAATAGTAGGCACGGCAGCGATATCGCCCATAAAAACTAACTGCTGATCATCAACGTTTAATTTAGATACAACCCCAACTACACCAACTTGATCACCAACAGTTGCCCGCTGTGCCCATAACGTTGCCAAACCTTCTGGGTGAATAGCAAAATCAATTGCCAATTGTTGTGTTGCTTCATCAAAATAACGCACACTATAAGTTCGAGCCAATTGGCGAGTTCGTTCATTAACAATAATTTTATTATTTTCATCTAACTGTGGAAAAGGAATCTGACCAGATTCAGGATCAGTAAAGAGTAATTTAATATGTGGACAAACCCAAGACTTATCAATCGTGAGTGGCTTACTACAAGTAAAGTGTAATCGAATAAAACTATGGGATACTTTTTCAATTTTAACCACTGTCAATATTGCATTAACAATCACTCTCTTATGTTGTTCTGTCATATTTAAGATCCTTTCATTCCATGTTATTAGCATTATCATACAATAAAATAACCAAAATATAGCCAACTTTTTATTTAACCGTTTTGCGTTCAATACCGCAATTAAAGCTTAGCTTTACGAGCAATGCATACAACAGTATTCACAGTTTGAATTAATAAGTTAAGGAACCAAAAGCATGGCACCAATCTTGCTCAAACTTTACTATTGCTGCATCCACAGCTGGATCAGAAATAAATTGTTCAGCCACATCCACAGGTAACGTAATTGATTGACATCCTGCTAATAAACAATCCAAGGCTTGTCGTGGTGTTCTAAAACTGGCAGCTAACACCATAGATTCAGGACAATGTAAATCTAATAATGTCTGTAACTCTTGAATTGTCTCTTTACTATTGCCGCCTTGCGCATCAATACGATTAACATAAGGCGCAATATATTTTGCCCCAGCAAGCGCACCTAAAAAACCTTGTCCCGCTCCATATACCGCCGTGCCTAAAGTTGGTATTCCTTGTTTGCTCAATTCCTTTATGGCAATTAAACCTTCGGCATTAACAGGTATTTTAGTTACAATAGTTGGCACGGCTTTTCTTAGTTGCTCAGCTTCTTTTATCATCTCTTTAGCCTGGTTCGACAATACTTGAGCAAAAAGCACTTTATCCGAACCTAACAGATCTTGTAACTCGGCTAACAATTCAAAAATCGGCTTTTCTGATTTTGCCACAATACTTGGATTAGTCGTGACACCTTTAATTGGCAATATTGCAGCAAGGCGTTTAATTGCTGAAATATCCGCTGTATCTAAATATAATTCCATACTATGCCCCTTGGTATATAGGTTAATTATCTAAGTGATAAGACACTAGCATAGTAAAAAATATTGTTTTGTTAGCCTAGAAGACGATTTTGCTATTTACTGGATTTTTGTACGCTAAATATAAAAATGAGATCTTGATCACATAATTAATACATTTAATTATAAAGATATTTTATTATTCTTTGCTTTCATCATTCACGGAATATACTCTATAAAACAGCGTGTATTTCTTGATATCATACTCACTTAAATAGCATGAAAATATCCATCAACAACACACTAACTAAGCTGGTTAACGGACAAATGAAGATCAATCACATCTTCTTTGCCGATAATAGCAATGCACCAACACTGCAAGCATTCCAGCTTGATTTTCCGAAGATAGAGATTGTGCTGGAAGGTACACAACAAATTCAATTGACTGATAATGCCGGCAATATTATTCACAAAACGCTTTCAGCCCATGATCTCTTATATACTGTGGTCCATAGTTGGAATAAACCCATTCTAGAAGAGCCTGTCACCACTTTAACCATTTTATTTGCCAAACAACAAATTAACCTCAGTTTACTACATTGGAATGGCAACCAATTTACCTCTTATGGTCAAATCAATACGTTAAGGCGCGGTCCACGAGTCGGTGCTTTTATTATTCAAGCACTCGCCGAACTAACTTGGCATAATCAACCAGCAGAAAATAATCAAACCGCGCATTTTTTGATACAAAGTCTACTGAGTAATACCTTAGATCTGCTCAATGTCAATGTCGAAACTGCATCGAAAACGGCAAGCATTTTTCAAGCGATCCGACAATATATCGATACCCATTTTTGTGACGATATCACCCGCGACTTTTTAGCCAATATGTTTTATATCTCGCCTAACTATTTATCTCATCTATTTCAACGCGAAGGCAAAATTGGCTTAAATGAATATTTAAATCATGTACGTATAGAATATGCCAAATCACTATTGAAAAATTATGATTTAAATGTCAAAGAAGTCGCACAAGCATCGGGCTTTCAAGATAGTAACTACTTTTGCCGAATTTTTAGAAAAAAAACCGAACGCACACCAACCGAATACCGCCGTCAATACCACAGCAAATTATCACAAAAATAATAAATAAGGTTTAAAAACTAAATCGATTGGTGTTGATAACAATAAAATGCAATCAAATACTGTTCATCATTAAATTTTTCAAAATTATCTTTTTGCAAAAATAACGGCAATAATGCAATTCCCTGCCCTTTTTCGACAAGGTTCAACAATTGGCTTAAAGAATCAACGGTAATAATATTACTCGTCTGTTGGTATATAGCTAAAGTCTTAGCTCTTAGCGGACAATCAACATCATTATTAATCAAAATAGGCAGTTGTTGATGAGTGATATTTGAATGGCTTTTTAAAAAAGTAACAGGTAAATATTTTGTAGCCACTAAACAATAATCAGCATGATTAAATTTTTTAAACGTAATCACATTATCAAAAAATTGCTCATTAATAACATGGTTCATCTCACTGGTTCTTTTTATAACAATCTCTGTTGAGCCAATTGCATATTTTTGTTGTTCAATCACAATAAATTGGAAAAGAAGTTCAGAAATTAATAGCGTAGGTTGGCGAAATTTAAATGATGTCTTAAGCTGTGCAAATCTATCGAGTGTTTGAATAGCGAAATGATAAAACTGTTGCCCCTCTTCTGTAGGTATGACACCATCAAATCGACGAATAAATAAGCTTGCACCTAACTCATGCTCTATCTTTTTTAAATGAGCCGTCAAGTTTGATTGAGTATAACCCAAAATTTTAGCGGCTTTATTAAGACTATTCACCTCATAAACCGTTTTAAAAATCAATAATCCTTTAAAATTCATTTAAAAACAGTACCTATCACTTTTTTTGATACCCCAATCATAAATGAGGATTATTCAAATCTCAATTCCTTTTCTAAACTAAATCAAACATTGAAAGGAGACAAATTATGCAAGCAATGCAATATAAAATAAATTTACCGGCTGATTATGATATGAAAATAATCAAACAACGAATTATGACTAATGGCCACAAAACGGATGGTTTTAAAGATTTATTATTTAAAGCTTACTTAATTTCAGAAAAAGATAACGATAATATTGCCAATAGCTATTGCCCACTCTATATTTGGCGCCGTACAGAAGGCATGACAACGTTCATATTTGACGGTTATTATGACAATATTCTAACTTCATTTGGTTGGCAAAATATTCATATAGGCGTAGTTGCGCAAATCAATCTCAGTGATCGTTTTGTACAAAGTAAATACATGTTAGAAGAAAACTTTGTCATTGCGACTCAGCCACAATTAAAAGGGTTCGACTTCAAACACCCTACACATCAAAATCAAACAGGACAGATAGTAATCTATAATCCTGATAAATGGATGTATTGTATTTTCACTTTTTTTCATGAAAAACCGACATTAGTTAATCACAATCTCTATCAGGTATTACATCTTTCATTCGGTCAATAATCAACTAAAAGCCAACAGCAAAATAGTGCCGTTACCATTGGAAAACATTTAAATAAAAGCCTGTTAATGAATGCTATAAATTGTTATTGTTAAAATTAGTTTCATTTGATATAGTTTCAATTGAAACTAATTTAATAAGGCTTTTTTATGGCGATCCCTATTACAACCGTTGAAAAACTGATTGATAAATTTAAATCTCGTGGACTTTCATTCAACTATGATGAGATTTTTTTGACTCGTTTATTGCAGTTTAGTACCGAAACACTGTTAGAAAATCTTAACCAAACTTATCAACAGTATCAGCTTGATGACAAATTATTTGCTATTTTACTGGTAATTTATTGGCATCAACCTGACGGCGTGAAGCCGTCACAAGTCAGTCAGTTAACCAATTTTTCGCGTGTCCAAGTTAGCCGTAGTGTCGAAACCTTGGTCGCAAATGGTCTGATTGAACGTCAAGATGATGCGAACGATCGTCGTTCCCACTGTCTGGTTTTGACAAATAAGGGGACTAATTTTTTTAAAAAAGAGTTACCCCCTATCGAACAGAAAGTGGTTGCTGCCTGGCAAATTATTTCGCAGGAAGAACGGCAGCAGTTACGTTCAATCTTAACTAAACTTTTAAAGCACCTTACTGAATAACGATAAGCGAGAATAGTTATGAAGAAAAAACAGCTCATACCTCTAATATTATTATTCATTTTGGCAATAAGTTGTATCGTTTGGTTTATTTATAAAAGCCCGGCTTCACTGGTTTTATATGGTAATGTCGATATTCGCACTGTGAATAGTAGTTTTCGTGTTTCAGGTCGCTTAATGCAGTTGAATCATGAAGAAGGCGATCATATCAAACAAGGTGATCTATTAGCTAAACTTGATGCTAAACCTTATCAAATTGCTTTAGATCAGGCGAAAGCCAATTTAATGATGCAGCAAGCGCAATTGGATTTAGTCACCACCGGCTATCGTAAAGAAGAAGTCGCGCAAGCTGCTGCACAAGTCTTACAGTATCAAGCGAGTTATGATTATGCCGAAAGCAATTATCAACGCATGGCAACATTGATTAAATCCGCCTCGATATCTAAAGATCAACTGGATAACAGCTTAACCTTGCGAAATCAAGCCAAAGCCAATTTACAGACAGCAAAACAAAAACTAGATCAACTCACTAACGGTTATCGCAAAGAGGAAATTGAATCAGCACAAGCAACCGTTGCTGTGGCAAAAGCTCAGCTTGAACAAGCTGAACTTAATTTATCGGATACCGAACTTTATGCTCCTACTGACGGCACCATTTTAACTCGCGCAGTTGAAGCCGGTACGATGTTGAGTGCAGGCACACCGATTTATGCGATTTCGTTAGATAGGCCAGTTTGGGTACGGGCTTATATCGATGAAGTCAATTTAAGTCAAGCCGTACCGGGTCGAACCGTTTATGTATATACCGATTCTCAGCCGGACAGACCCTATATCGGCCAAATTGGCTTTGTGTCTCCTACGGCAGAATTTACCCCGAAAACGGTTGAAACCCCCGTATTACGCACTGATTTAGTTTACCGTTTGCGAATTCAAATTAACCAAACCGGTGAAGGGCAAGCAGATGAGATGTTACGTCAAGGTATGCCGGTAACCATTAAATTTTCACAATAATGGTGACATTATGCAAAATCATCAGCAAATTGTACTCGACAAGGTCACCAAACAGTTTGTGCAAAACAATCAACCGGTAACAATTGCTATAAAGCCGTTATCGATAACCCTTTCCGCACATGGGGTAACTGGTTTGGTGGGTCCGGATGGCGCCGGCAAAACTACCTTGTTACGAATGTTAGCAGGGTTGCTTACGCCAAGTGAAGGCCAAATTACTGTTGCAGGATTAAACCCGATAGAAAACCGCGATCAACTACGGACAATTGTAGGCTATATGCCCCAAAAGTTTGGTCTTTATGAAGATTTGACCGTGTTAGAAAATCTTAATTTATTTGCTGATCTACGTGATATCAAAAGCGAAGATCGTCAGCAAATTTTCGATAAACTGCTTAAATTTACCGATTTGGCGCGCTTTACTGAACGACTAGCCGGTAAGTTATCCGGCGGGATGAAGCAGAAACTTGGTCTAGCTTGTACTTTATTGGGCGATCCACAAATTTTGTTACTTGATGAACCGGGTGTTGGCGTTGATCCGATTTCACGCAAGGAACTATGGCAAATGGTGCATCAGTTAGCCAATGAAGGGATGCTTATCATCTGGAGTACATCTTACCTTGACGAAGCTGAACAATGTAAATCCATTTTATTGCTTAATAAAGGTGAATTACTTTTTCAAGGACAACCGCAACGGCTAACCCAGCGCGTTGCCAATCGAGTTTACTTGCTTTCTTCATCTACATCAAATCGAACGTTATTACAATCAGTTTTAAAATTACCCGCAGTAAGTGACGGTGTGATTGAAGGCGATAATATTCGCTTGATTATAAAATCAGATCAATCTATTGAGCAAATATTAAAGCATCTGCCTATCCCCGATATTACCAGTAAACCGACTTGTGGGCGTTTTGAAGATGCATTTATCGATTTACTTGGCGGTATTACTCATAAAGAATCGATATTGAGTAAAATTATGCCGAAAATATCGGGATCACTCGATGATATTGTTATCGAAGCCAAAGATTTGACAAAAACTTTTGGCAGCTTTATTGCCACAGATCAGGTAAATTTTACCATTAAACGCGGCGAAATTTTTGGTTTATTAGGTCCAAATGGCGCAGGTAAATCAACAACGTTTAAAATGATGTGCGGCTTATTGCCTGTTAGTCGCGGAAAAGCCTTAGTCTTGGGGTTAGATCTGAAAAAAAGTGCGATCCAAGTACGTGAACGAATTGGCTATATGGCGCAACGCTTTTCGCTATATGATAAATTGAGTGTGTATCAAAATCTGCGCTTTTTTTCGGGGATTTATGGCTTGATGGCAGATGAACAAAAACAACGCATGAACGAGATGATAACCGCATTCGATTTAGAGCCTATGTTAGCTAAAAAACCTGAATCATTGCCACTAGGATTCAAACAACGCTTAGCTTTAGCTTGTGCTTTGATGCATAAACCCGAAATTGTCTTTTTAGATGAACCGACATCAGGTGTCGATCCGATAACGCGTCGTGAATTTTGGGTTCATATTAATAGTCTGGTTGAAAAAGGTGTAACGGTTATGGTGACAACGCACTTTATGGATGAGGCTGAATATTGTGATCGTATCGCTTTAATTAATGGTGGCAAAGTAATTGCTTTAGGTTCACCAAATCAATTAAAGCAATCCGTCGCCGACAATGCAACTATGGAGCAAACTTTTATTAAACTGGTCGTTGATGCTAAATCAGGAAAAACATTATGATGTTTTCATTCAGCCGTACATTGACACTGTGTAACAAAGAGATTAAGCAAATCCTTCGTGATCCAAGTAGCTGGATAATCACCATTATTATTCCCTTGTTATTATTGTTCCTATTTGGTTATGGTATTAGTTTAGATTCCAACAAAATTCGTATTGGTGTATTAGTCGAACAACAAAGTCAGCCGGCTCATGATTTTGTACAAGAATTGAATGGTTCCCCTTTTATTGATCCTGTGTTTTCAAATAACCGCTATGAATTATCAACAAAATTAAGCGCCGGACAAATTCGAGGGATAGTTGTCATACCCGTTAATTTTGCGCAAGCAGTACAAAATCACCAAGGAACTATTCAACTTATCACCGATGGCAGTGAACCCAATACTGCTAATTTTGTACAAGGTTATTTAACGAGCATATGGCAAATTTGGCAACAAAAGCAAAATCAACAACGATTGATTGACCATCGTCAAGGTATTGAAATAACCTCGCACGTTTGGTTTAACTCAGCGGCGATAAGCAAAAACTTTATTTTGCCTGGCGCTATCACGATCATTATGACAGTGATAGGTTCAATTCTAACTGCTTTGGTGATTGCTCGTGAATGGGAACGTGGCACGATGGAAGCGTTATTATCAACGCCAATGACTAAGTTAGAGTTTTTATTATCAAAGCTTATTCCCTATTATCTAATTGGTCTACTCGCGTTAATTATTTGTGTAATTGTGACGGTGGGCATCATGCAAGTGCCTTTTCGCGGTTCGATTACACTATTATTAATTGTGAGTAGTTTATTTTTACTGGTTATTTTACAACTGGGTTTATTGATATCAACATTAGCCCGCAACCAGTTTAATGCAGCTATGATTGCATTAAACGCGGCATTTTTACCAGCCGTTATGCTTTCGGGATTCGTATTTGAAATCAATAGTATGCCGGCCATTATCCAACTCGTTACTTATATCATCCCAGCTCGTTACTACGTCAATATTTTACAAACGCTGTTTTTAGCCGGCGATATTGTATCGGTAATGCTAATTAATGCGTTTTTTTTAATCATCTGCATCTGTCTTTTATTTGTGGTGATATTAAAAAAAACCCGTATGCAATTAGATTAAGATAACCGGAACAAATACTATGATAAAATTGATTAACACAATAACCCTATATCGAACTTTGACTCTAATAAAAAAAGAGCTCGCCCTACTTTGGCAAGATAAACAAACCCGTCTTATTTTAGTCATGCCAGTTTTACTGCAAATTTTTATCTTTCCTTTTGCTGCTACGCTTGATGTCACCAATGCAACAATAGCCGTGTATAGACCAACAATAGATGAACCGAGTTCAGAGTTAATTAATCGATTTGCACATTCGAGTTCTTTTTCTAAAATATTAGTACTCGATTCACAGCAGGCCATTAGTGATACAATTAATTATCAAAAAGCCTTAGTTGCGGTGCAATTTCCAAGTGATTTCTCGCAAAAATTACTTAGTGGGCAATCCACACAAATCCAAATTATTTTAGATGGTCGCAAGTCTAACAGTGCGCAAATTGCTGCTAGCTATATTCAACAAATTATTATGCAATATCAGCAAGAACAACTAGGGCAAAATAGTAGTCAATTGATTGTCCGTCATCGTTACAACAGTAATTTAGACTATAAACATTTTATCTTACCGTCCTTAATTGCGTTAATTACGACTATCGGCGTTATGATTGTCACCTCACTTTCGGTAGCACGTGAACGCGAACAAGGTACCCTTGACCAGTTACGCATTTCACCTTTAATGACTTGGCAAATTTTTACTGGTAAAGCAATACCAGCAATTATTGTCGCCATGTTACAAGGCAGTTTGATACTGATTGCCAGCATTTTTCTTTATGGCATTACCTTTCAAGGATCACTCATTTATTTTTATTTATGTATGTTTAGTTATGGATTATCGTTAGTTGGATTTGGCTTATTTATTTCTGCACTTTGTTCAACTCAACAACAAGCATTTATTGGTATTATTACCTTTATGATGCCGGCAATATTATTATCAGGATTTATTGCGCCGGTCGAAAACATGCCAATTTTTTTACAATATCTAACAGAAATTAATCCGGTGCGCCATTTTGTCGAACTAACAAAGCAGATTTATCTAAAAAATGTCAGTTTTGCTATTATCTGGCATAGTTTATGGAAACTGTATGCCATCACAATATTATTAGGTGGTAGTGCTTACTATCTATTTAAAAAGTATGTGTAACATCTCATAACATTCGAAGATTCGAATAATGTAAAATGCGTTATGTTGAAGTCGCAGATTGTATAATGTTGGCCGACTTTACCGTCTAACAATACAGAATTTAGCATAATATAATTATACGAACTAAACTCATAGATAAATTCGGATGTTCAGTGACACCCGAACTTTACCGTACTTTCATACGATAAGATGATTATTTTTTATTTGTCTAATTAACGTATTGATTCAGATCATGAATTCAATTTTATATACAGTGTTGTCTACATTTTATGTTAATAATTGCACAGTGTTGCTATTGTCAATAGCAAAGCGGAGGTCGCAGTCACGCAGTGAACGAGCGAGCATTTGACGCAGTAACCTATTGACAACCCACCCAATTTTATCCTTTAGTACAGGTGGAAAGGAACGCATAGCGAGCCTTTCCGCTTGGACGACCTTAAAAATTTGGTTATAATTCAGCCGTTAATATCACCAAACTACCTAAGGAGTGCAGTATGCGAGACCAAAAAGAACGAGTGGAAACAATCGAAAGTACCATGAAAAATGAATTCAGACATGCTTTGGCGGTCAATTTAATTACACAAGAGCAACATGACAACTATCTTCAGGAGCTCAATGAATTAACGTCATATATCTATGAAAAGTATAAAGATGACCCAAGTTTTTATCCTGATGATTGGGATAAGATAAATTATTACTATGAAAAAATTGTAGCCTTAG
>NZ_JAFNON010000015.1:0-47328 GCF_026536245.1 Gilliamella sp. B2824
TGTTTATAAGAATAGTTCTTACATGACTAAGTATCCTAATGGTTATAACCCAGAGGTATGGGATCCTGGCACAAGCCCATCGTCGAATAACTTGCAACAAGGTGGTGGATTTAAAGCTGAACAATTTAAACCAATAACCGGTTTTAAAGATGCAGCTTTCATGTTAATCGGCTCGGGAGCCGATCAAAGTCTGTATCGCTGTCAACTAGATAGCAGCAATAGTACTAACTGGGTTACATTGCAATCTCCGGTCGCAAGTAAAGACTTAGGTGCAAATTGCCAAGTACGTTATGACAGTGTCACTAAGCCCACAACACCCTTAACGATTAATATGGAATATAGTGCTGATAAAGGCAAAACTTGGCAAAACATCGGTAAAATTACGCTCCCTATACCACAAAAATGGGCAATAATACCTACGAAAGTAAAAGGATTTT
Organism: Gilliamella sp. B2824; assembly: GCF_026536245.1. NCBI lineage: Bacteria > Pseudomonadati > Pseudomonadota > Gammaproteobacteria > Orbales > Orbaceae > Gilliamella > Gilliamella sp. B2824. The sequence continues at coordinate 438 of NZ_JAFNON010000015.1, forward strand.
TAGATATATTTGATGGGTATTTAGCCTACGATGAATGTAGAAGAATAATAGATGGTCAAGCAATACCGAAAACAACATCCGCTCAGGTTAATGATATGTCAGAAGCAGGCAAAGCTTGGCGACAAAAATATCTGTATCGAAGAGATGAATTGACCAACTCTTTACAAGCTAACACACCAGAATGGACAGCTAACGCAAGTGTTGATTCCAACAAATATCCCGCTGCTCGAGATTTAGGTACTTTTATGAGTGAATGGGGCGGGCCTTATTACTTCGGAACCTATCTTTGGACAGCTGAAATGTATCGTACAAACAAGCCATTTGCTGTAATCGATTATGGTTTGTTGGGAAGCGTTAAGGATGACGGTTTTGATCTTGGTCAAGGTCAATCAGCACAAATTTTCTGCCGGGGCGAAAATGGAATTAGCACACTCCCTACAAGATAAAAGAATTACCTAATAAATTATATGTTGTTAGTCGTTTGTCAGGTTAGATATTGATAATCTGACAAATTGCCCATAACGTGGTATTTAACTACATTACAATTATAGTCAAAATACCACTTAGGTCGTAAAACTGTTATTTCGAAAATCCAGCCCCATTGTCTCAGATTTTACTTTTGCTGAGTCGTCAAACGGGTAAAATTGTTATGTGAAAGAGTTGTTTTTTTGTTAACCTATTGATGAACTTGTTATTATTTAAGTCAGATAAATATTGTCAATAATAAGTAGCCTATCAATTGCGGTGAATAACTCGCTCCATCACTAGTTAATCAGTTAATTGTTATAAATAACCCTAGACCCTATTGTCAGAATCGTTACAATATACGCCATACTTTTATAGTAAAAGGTCTCTTTTACTAGGTTTAACCCAATAAGCGGATGATGTTTTATGGCGCAATATGTTTATACAATGAATCGAGTGGGGAAGATTGTTCCTCCTAAACGTTATATTTTAAAAGATATTTCTTTAAGTTTTTTCCCTGGCGCAAAAATTGGTGTGCTGGGTTTGAATGGGGCAGGTAAATCAACGTTATTACGTATTATGGCGGGCGTTGATACCGAAATTGAGGGTGAAGCGCGTCCACAGCCAGGTATTAAAATCGGTTATTTATCACAAGAACCGAAATTAGATCCAAAACAAACTGTGCGTGATGCAATTGAACAAGCCGTTGGCGATGCCAAAAAGGCATTAGCAAGGTTAGATGAAGTTTATGCAGCTTACGCTGATCCTGATGCCGATTTTGATAAACTTGCTAAAGAACAAGCTGAACTTGAAGCAATTATACAATCGCAAGATGCACATAATCTGGACAACCAACTAGAACGCGCTGCCGATGCGCTACGCCTGCCTGATTGGGATGCCAAAATTGAGAATTTATCCGGTGGTGAACGTCGCCGTGTTGCCATTTGTCAGTTATTGCTGGAAAAACCCGATATGTTATTAATCGACGAACCGACTAACCATTTAGATGCTGAATCGGTGGCTTGGTTAGAGCGTTTTTTACATGACTATGAAGGTACAGTGGTGGCTGTAACCCACGACCGTTATTTCTTAGATAATGTCGCCGGCTGGATTTTAGAGCTTGATCGTGGCGAAGGCATTCCATGGGAAGGTAACTACTCTTCATGGCTTGAACAAAAAGATCAGCGATTGGCTCAAGAAGCCGCAACCGAATCAGCGCGCCGCAAATCGATTGAAAAAGAGCTGGAATGGGTGCGCCAAAACCCGAAAGGCCGCCAAGCAAAAAGTAAAGCCCGTTTAGCGCGTTTTGAAGAATTAAACAGTAATGATTACCAAAAACGTAATGAAACTAACGAACTGTTTATTCCACCTGGGCCACGTTTAGGCGATAAAGTGATCGAAGTGAGTAATTTAACCAAGTCGTATGGTGATCGGGTATTGATTGATAATCTTTCATTCAGTATTCCTAAAGGCGCGATTGTTGGGATTATTGGTCCAAATGGTGCGGGTAAATCAACACTGTTTAGAATGCTATCGGGTAAAGAGCAACCTGACTCAGGTACCATTACTTTAGGTGATACGGTGCAATTGGCGTCAGTCGATCAGTTTCGTGACAGCATGGATGATAAAAAAACAGTGTGGGACGAAATATCCAATGGGCAAGATATTATGCGTATTGGTAATTTTGAAATCCCAAGCCGAGCCTATGTTGGACGCTTTAATTTTAAAGGCGTTGATCAGCAAAAACGAGTCGGTGAACTCTCTGGTGGTGAGCGTGGACGAGTGCATTTAGCCAAGTTATTACAAGTTGGTGGCAATGTACTGTTACTCGACGAGCCAACCAATGACTTAGATGTCGAAACACTGCGAGCACTCGAAAATGCGTTATTGGAGTTTCCGGGCTGTGCATTAGTGATTTCGCATGACCGTTGGTTCTTAGATCGCATTGCAACCCATATTCTCGATTACCAAGACGAAGGGCATGTTGAGTTCTTTGAAGGTAACTTTACCGAATATGAAGAGTGGAAAAAACGGACCTTAGGTGCAGAAGCCTTAGAGCCGAGACGTGCCAAATACAAAAAAATCACAAAATAATCATGTTTTGCAGGATTTCTGCTGTTTACTGCAGTGGAAATCCTTTAGCATTGATATCAACTATATCCATATTCGTTAAGCAAATACTTTCCAAGCATTTTTCACCAAACGTGTCTTTTAATTAATTTAAAAGATAGTTTCTAACTTTTTTTGCCCTCATCTATCTATTGAAATTTTATCCATTTTTTCATCATATTGAATGATTAACACATAATGATTTTCAATATTAACGCTCAAATAATCATAGCTAAAACGTAATGTAAATTTTGATTCTCAAAATAATTTGAAAAAAAATTAAAGATATTTAAATTTTGGTCGATATTGAACAGGTTATGATAAGGATATCTAAAATTAATATAGAGGAAAACACCATATTTTTCTGAATAAAAACTTTTTAATAATAGGTTGCCAATGAATAGTATCAAACTAGTTTGTTTATTTTTCATCAGTATTATCTTAACTTTTTCTCACCAATTAGTGTTATTTATCTTTTTTAGATGGATTATTCTTTTTAAAAAAATCCCATTAGCAAAAAACAATTTTAGCTCTTATATTGCTGTTGTTAGCTTAATATCTATGATTTTTACGGTTAACGTTAATGCGTTAACTGCGGTGACCATTAACAAGATTAATGGTAGTAAACCTTATTTAACTTTTGATAAAGGTAAAACGAAAGTAACAAGTACAGAAGGTTTGTTAAGTGTAACGTTACCAGATGGTCGTCAGTATGTGTCATCCGGTGATATGGCACATTTATATCCAAATGCGATCGTTAATGATTCAACTATGACAAATCCAATTATTTTAAATAAAGGAGAGTTAGATTTTGTTAATATAAAAACATTTGTTCCACTTAAAAAAGAGGGGAATAGTAATTATCCGAGTGTTGCTTTAAACAGTTTAATCAAATTATATAACTATTGGGGGGATGATGATGGTGATGGCAACGTAACGGCTACCGGATCGTTAACGCTTTCATGGATAAATAAGCAAGGGCAAAATGTTACCAGTATGATTAGTAATAATACAATTACAGCATTAGATCCCTGTGATGCACCTTATCAACTCAATATTCAAACAACTGATGGTCTATTATCAACCCAGTATGGCATACCGAATACTACGCGTTTTAATGCTGCAACAAGTGTTTACTATATTACCCCAAAGATAGATATGCCTTATGTGTGTTATGCTCAGCCCAACTTTTCTATGGATCAGTCATATGGACCAAATTGGGTGAGTAAGAAAGGATTTAGAGTCGATAATATTGATAATGTTGCAAATAACTTTCCTACAACCGGTTCAAATGGTCTTCATTTTTATTTATTATTAGCAGGTATTACGCCAAATCAAGTTATTGCTGCAAATGGTGCTACCGTTTTCCCTGAAAATGGTAATAAAACCGTTAATTTGTCATTAACTGTAGAACAGACACAGAATTGGAATGGGCAGCCACAGTTGGCATTAAAAATTCTATTAAATGGACCAACCCAAGATTCTACTAATAAATCTTTCACTCCCTCAGAGTTTAAACTCTATTCTGATAATAATCATAGTCAGTTGCTTTATAATTTTAAAATCGAGCGTTGGTACATAACTAAGATTGAACAGGCAAATGGTTACGAAAATGCCAAAGCATTTTGTAATAATCTGGGGGCTACCTATCGAATACCAGGAGTTGAAGATTTTACTAATGGAAATGGATATGGCTGGGAGAATGGAATTCCAGGTCAGGGTAACTCTTATCGTCGTCAAATCAGTTATAAAAATGGTGATAAGTGGGTTGGTGGTTTAATGAATGAATGGGGGTATCTGAGTAACACGTCTACTGATTATCCTGCTGCAAAAAATTGGGATGGTTCAGGTATATACTGGACATCACTTGCTGTACCCAATATGTATGGTTTGATTTATGATATTAATAATGGAATGTATTCACAAGGTTATATCGGCTATAATATGCCATCAACATTAACACATCGTGTTGTTTGTGTGTCTCCTTGAAAGCATGAGTAAAATAATTTATTCACGCTATAATACAGTGTTTTTTCATAATTTAACTGCGCCGCCAATCAAATTTGGTGGCGTTTTATCTAATTTATGAGCTTATTGTTTTCAACGTTGAATAAAATCTTTTGATGACTGAATTATTTTGGCGAAAGTATGGGTTAATAAGCTTGGTATCGCATCTATACCTCTAGATTTTGCATCATCACAAACAGCAATAGCTAAATCCGGTTTTGAGCTTTTATGGATGGCTTTTTGAATAATTTTAGATACAGGCATATCGATATGTTCAATTGTATTATAAGCTGCCTGTTTGTACACATGACTAAAGCCATGTTTAAACAAAAAATTCTCGATATCTTTGGCCGGTAATATCGTAAGATAGTCATTCGAATCTTCATTTTGTGGGGTGAGCGATTTAACCGTATCGGCATATTTTTTTCCAGCCATATCGCCATCAGTAATCACATACCAATGGATCCCCATCTTATTAGCATATTTTATTAAAGGTTTTAAACCACATTGCGCAAATTCTAGTAATTGCACACCTTCAGAACCTAGATGATAACCACTTTGTTCGGCTAATTCACGCAACAACCATACTTCTGTTTCACCTTCAACTAATAACCAGCAACGAGCAAAAAGCGCTAATGGTCGACGATAAAGTACATGAAATAAAATACGGCGACTATCATCAGCACTCAGTGAATGAGGGGCAACATATTTTGTCACAATTTGACCGGGTAGACGGATTAACCGATAAATACTCTCTAATGGAAATAATGATACTAAGTCACTGGAGTTTGAGGTAATAATTTTTTGTGCTGGCAGGTGTTTAAGCAGGCGAAAACCAACCGATAAAATAATGGGATGTAATTGGCTTTCAGGTTCTTCTAAAATGAGAATTGGCATCGAGCTAGGTGAAAGGGGATTCTCACCTTTAGCGTAAACAATTGAATCAAAAATACCTAATAAAGCGGTTCGTAAATAATCATCATTAATATTATCTAAAGCATTATTGATACGTTCAAGTGAATTCCAATCTTCACGATGTGGGCTTGTTTTTTGTGGTAAATGTTTATAACGATAACGTTGAGCTGGATCGATAAAATAGTATTCTAACAAAGCACGTGCAGCTTTTAATCCTCGTTGTAATTCCTCTTCACTAATCGAGGCTGAATGTTGCTTTAATTGATTAGACAGTTCATTAATGAAGTATTCTGATAAAGGTTGGTTAGTGATGGGTAAATCATCTGCACTTAAGGTGTTTTTCAATGCCATTACAGGATTAAGATTAAGAACAATAGCAATCAGCAATTTATGATCTTCAATAGTAAAAGGATTATTGTTTTGGTCGACTAGCAGATGCTGAGTTACAATTTTACTATTTTGTTGTTTGGCGGTGATTTGATAAGTTATCCGTCGTAATTGATCTTCTTTAGATTGATAAGTAACAGGCAATAATGCTTGATAAGCTTGATTATTGAACTCGTTGGCATAGGATTGACAATACGTTACTTTAATACTGATATGATTGTCATTAGGTTTATCTTTATCACGATAAAAGTCAGAATCAACAAATTCATAAAATTTATTGTCTAGCGACAATAACATTAAAGCGCTAATTAAACTCGATCGCCCCCATCGGTTTTCACCAATCAGCACACTTGCTTCTGTATTAAATTTTAACGATAATTGACTTACACCCCTAAATCCTACTATATCAATTTGTTCAATAAACATCGTATTTCCTTATTGTTAAAGATTATACTTCTCGGTGCGTTTACGTATTTTTTCTGCTTTTTGTTCAGTATTGCTAATTAATTTATGCTCATCAAGCAAAATGGTTTTTAGGGGTTTATTGAAATAGACTTTCAAAAATAACCAAATATCGCGCTTTGTTAAGCCAATATTCGTTGATGAAAAATAAAGTCCGATCAGATCTTTATCACGCCAGCGTCTAGGCACTTTGTTACGTGTTTGAGCTCGGTGTAAATCAATCACTGATAACTTAATCTGTTTTTGATGTTCAAATAATGGTATATCAAGTAAAAAATGACATAAATAACAATCACGATGATTAACACCAGCTGCATGCATTCTTGCTGTCATATTAGCTAAATAGATAATTAGTGAACGTTTTAAATGATAATTGGGTGGCGAAGTTAGCCATGTTTTTGTAAAGTCTTCTAAACTAATGGTTGGGTTTAAATCCTTAGTAACAATAAATGAATGGCGAGTTAAGGGATTTAGGCCCTTTCGACCAAATGCTCGTCCATCCATAGTATTAACTTTGGCTTGTTCTAAACGAGCAATCGCATCCCATTCTTGTTTAGCATCTAAAACAGGCAAACGTAGTGATAAAAGATTTTTAACAATCTCTTTAACTGTTGTACCTCGATGAATCTTAATAAAATAAGATTCATCATTAAATTGGAAATTTAATGTTTTACGTTGTTTTACTTCCCGATAAACTTTTCCCGATATTAATTCAACTTCTTGAAAGGGATCTTTATCTTTCCATAATTGTGCAAAAGGTGATTTAAGTTTAATTTCGTTCATGATTATCACAATCTAAAATAATATCGGCAGCACGCTCAGCTAAGTGGTATAAATCAGTAGTTTGACCGTAATATATAGCATTATTATGCCAGATCAATCGTTGCGCTTGATTGGTTATCGCATTGTCAAGCGCGCAATTTAAATCTGCTTGCACAAAAGGTTCAATCAGTACAAAACCAGCATCGGCATCGTAGACATGATAAGCATAACCAGAAATACCAGAGACAATGACTGGTACACCTGCGGCTAAACCTTCAATTAATACCATGCCAGCAGCTTCCTGCCTTGCTGGGTGTAATAATAGATCGGCTGCAAAAAGAAAATCAGGGATATCATTACGGCCAGAATAAAACCTGACTTGATTGCCAATATTCAAAGCTTTAGCCATTTTTTGATAAGGTTGCGCATTATCTTGCCCAACGACTAAATAAATTACTTTTTGCCTCAACTCAATGGGTAAGGAGGCAATAGCATTTAACGAACGATCAACCCCTTTACGTTTAAAGTCAGATCCAATTTGCACTATCACAAAAGCATCAAGCGCAATTTGATTGGCTTGTCTAAATTGTTGACCTTTAAGAGGCGATGCTAACTGGTATTTTCTATCCGATGCAATGCCCGGTGGTAACAGATAAAATCGTGAAGGTTGAGTCTGATAATATTTTTCAAAATCACTAATTTGCTGTTTAGTTAGCACCATTATTTTTGTATGATGAGCGGCATTAAATACTGCATCTTCGAAAGCTAAATAGTGTTGACATCGTTTAGATAATTTATAAAGCAAACCTTTGTGTGCTACTTTTTCGGCAAAACATGTGTCGCCAGCAAAATAGACATCCAAGCCAGGCATTTTGTTAAAACCGACAATACAATCAACAGGGTTGGACTCAAGATGAGCTTTAACCCAATTATAATAAGATTGATTTCGGCTGTGGTTTGAAAAGCCCTTTTTGGCGACCTTTATAACTTCAAATTCATCAGGTATATCGCCTTGCCACTCCATGACATAAACACGGATCTTATGACCACGATCACAACAAGCCTTAGCAATTTGCAAAAAATCACGTTGCAAACCGCCATAAGGAAAATATTTATAGATACAAAAAGCTAATTGCATGCAAATTGCCTCGAGTAATAAAGGGGTATTATATACTCAGTATTGATTGTTGCGCAAAGTTTGATTTTTAGTAGTGAGCCTTATCACAATGCTTAGTACTGACGAGTTTATAAGTATCGAGTAATCTTATTCATAGCGAAATAATCGATAAGTGTAAATCATTTGAATGATGAATCCTTTTTCACAAAGATTCATCACGTTTATTGAACATTCTGTTATCGACAAAAAATTCAATATTATTAATATTACTTCACCCTATAAGCAAAAAATAGAGGTAAGAGGTAACGTTAAATCAATAATGATAGTTGTTATAGGATCAGTGTCATTCTATGTTGCAGCTTATGATCAAACTTAACCATAATCTTTTATTGGTATTGAAAAATCAGTTATTTTTAACGGGTAAAAAGAAGTTAATGATGATTAATATCTAATTAAAATGAACGTATATTTAGCTTGAATCTGGTTAAAGCAAGACTTGCTTTTAGACGATTTATCTTGTTTATTCTCAGTTGATCTAAATATCCACTAATTTAGTGAAAGAATTTTAATTGCCAAATATTTAAAAACAAAATAACTCAATCACCATTTGCTTATCGATACAAAGTTAACGAAAGTAAAACGTTTGACCGTAAAAAATGCTTATTAATTCTTGAGATACTTTGATGTTTACAATCTTATGCATTTTATATTATATTGCCAAACCTATTACATATAATCTGGTTAGTAAAATTTAAAATGAATAAGGACGTTTTTTTTAACAATAAATATATTATTTTATTGTTATTTATTGTTGTCTGTTTTACATGGGGAACAACATGGATTGGCATTAAGTTTGCTGTTGAAACCGTTAACCCACTGTTAGCGGCTGGTTTACGTTTTGTTATTGCATTTCCGTTTTTAGTATTAATTACTATTATCGCTAAATCACCAATATTGTTTCCTCGAAAATCATTACATTTTTTCCTGTTATTAACCCTATTTTACTTTACTATTCCTTATTTCTTAATTAGTTTTGGTGAACAGTATGTATCGTCAGGTTTAACATCACTTCTATTTAGTACTATGCCTATTTTTTCTATTATTTTTGCTAAAATAATTTTAAAAGATAAGATTTATTTGAATCAATTAATCGGTATTACAGTAGGCTTTTTGTGCTTAATATATATTTTAGTTTCTGAAGGATTTATTCTTTCGTATACCGATTTTTTAGGTGTTATATCAATACTTTTAGCAGCATTGATGCATGGTTTTTTGTATGTATATTCCAAAAAAGCAGGTGCAGGCATCAATGTATTTACTTTTAATACCTTACCTATCGGCGTCGCTGGAATTGTACTGTGCTTGTTAAGTTTCTTGTTTGAAGAAAACAATTTCCAACTTATTTCTTTAACTAGTTGGCTCGCATTAATTTATTTAGGTATTTTTGCTTCGGTGTTTGGTTTTATCGCTTATTTCTTTTTGTTGAAAAGAATGAGCCCTGTTGTTTTATCATTCATTTTTATTATTTTTCCAGTCGTTGCAATTTTGATTTCCTCTATTTATGAGCATAAAATCATTTCAACCCGTTTTATTATTTGTACAATCATTATGTTATGTGGTTTTGCTATAACTAAATTACCGCTCAGCATTTTTAAAAAGTTAATAACGCGAGGAAAAACAGAAGATAATCAATAAAGATTAACGAATTTTTTCAATAAAATTTGAGATAGTTATACTGCTGGAATTGAAGCATTATACTCATTCGGCCTATGTGCCGAATGTTTTATACCAATTGTTAAACATAATTGCCTTAAGCGGATCTCATTGATTAACAGAAAAAGATAACTCGCCGCCTAGTTATTTTTATGGTGATTGAACTCAATATTTCAACCAACCTAAAATCAATGTTAGGCACCTAGATCTTTATCATCACTATTACCACAAAATTACCGAGTTTATTCATTACAAATGATGATTTTGTGATTGGCGATCTCAAATAAAGTAAAAACCTCAAACTTGCTGATACGTTTGTCTATTTTGTCACTTTAACAAAATGATGGGTGTAAACCTGATCCCCGGATTGACTTATTGCATCTATAACGACAATTATTTGACTACACTATGCAGTAATTGCCTATGGGCAATAAATTCACTGTAGCTAATCGTTTTCCATCTATGGTTTACTGATAATTGCTGGCAAAATATTTTACAATTAATTAATAGCAATATTTTCGGTTAGTAAATCACTTAATGCATGTTTAACTATCTGGATATTATCCATTAAACTCTTTTATGCTTTAAAACAATAACTGTCACCAATGGCACTTCCTTGCACGCCAAATTGACGTAAATTTTGATCGACAGCATTCATCGATTGCCAATGGTTTTCACACCAATCAGGGGCAAGTAAGGTCGGTTTTCTGGCGTTAGCCGAGATGCGGTGATATAAAATATCCGCTGGGGTTTGCCTGATAACATCACCTGCAATATCGACATACTGCTCCAAAGATAATACATCAAGCCGGCCTGCACGCCACGCTTTAGCCATAATACTGCCTTCGACAATATGTAATGGATGCAGTTTTAAACCATCCACACCAGAATTAAGCACTTGATCTAAAGTCACTAAATTATCTTGTTTACTCTCTTTTGGTAAACCAATAATTAAATGGGTACACACTTTAATACCCAGCTTACGTGCTTTTTGTACTGTTTGCTGATAATCAGTAAAGGTATGTCCACGATTAATTGCATGCAACGTTTTATCATGTGCGGTTTGTAAACCTAGCTCTAGCCAAACTTCATAGCCTTTAGCTTGATAATTAGCTAATAAATTAAGTGCTTCATTGGGTACACAATCAGGGCGGGTTCCCACACAAAGCCCAACAATATCAGCACTATTTAGCGCCTCTTCATACATATTTTTTAAGATTTCAACTTCGGCATAAGTACTGGTATAAGCTTGAAAGTAGGCAAGGTAACGTTTCGATTTTTTCATTTGTTGAGCTTGTGAAGTTAACTGATCTGCAATCGACTTAACTTGAATTGACTCATCAATAATGGAGGCGACATTACAAAATGTACACCCTCCTTGACCAATAGTACCGTCACGGTTAGGACAGGTAAATCCACCATGTAACGTGAGTTTGTAAATTTTTTCACCATAACGTCGCTGCAAATCAGCGCCAAAGGTATTAACCACTAAATGTAATTGCATAACAAACCCAAAATAAAAATTTTGCCCATTCTACGAAGATAGCTATTGAACATCAAGATATAACAAAAATCCTAATTCAATAATCTGTATTGAATTAAATTTATTTTCGACAAAATCTCTGAGCTTTTCTTAAAATTAGTGCAGACGCCATATTGGCGTCGGAGCAAATCGCAAATTAAGGTTAAAATATAACCAATTTAAGTATTGATAGGTATAAGTAAAACATTGAAAATCAAATCAAATAAAAATTCCCACTGAAATATTAAGTTATCTTATTAAAAATAAATTATAACTATTTTTTGATTGTCAAATGATAATTATTATTATTTGTTGTTGATCATTAACATTATTAGCAATAAGATATCGCAATCATTACAAGTTAGCTAGAGGTGGACTGTGCCTTGCATGATGCGCAAATTAGTTATTGTTTTATTGTCATCAATATTTTCAATATCGTTATGTTATGGAGATATTTCTTTACCCAATCCTCAAACCAAAGATGGAATGGGGCTATTTGAAAGTCTAAAAAAACGAGCTTCAACCCCCGGTGGTGGTTTTCCTATAGGTAATTTATCCGATGATGAATTATCCACAGTGCTTTGGGCTGCAAGTGGCTTAAATCGTGGTAAAACAGGGTGGACGGTACCAATGGCGAATGGTAAAGCGCCTTATGTTCGTTTGTATGTTGCTAGTGAAAAAGGGACCTTTTTATATGAATGGGATGGTCAATATTTACGTGAAATTAATAATAAAGACATCCGTGCCGATATTGCGATGCAAAACTTTACCAAGCGTGCAGCTTATTCTTTAATTTTTGTGTTCGATCAAAACTCCCTTGTAGATACGCCAGCAGATCAAGCTAATGATTTTGCCCAAATAGCTGTGGGTGCAATGAGTCAAAACATCTACCTTAGTGCTGCAGCGTTAAAATTAAGCGCCAGATATATCCATTCTATTAAACCAGATGCCATATCCCAAGCGTTGCAATTGCCTGAAAATAGTAAACCAATTGGTATTATGTTACTAGGAAAATAAAAGGAATAAAAAGTGAAACGATTTCTTGCAGTAGTATTGTTGATAATTACAAGTGTGATTGTTTTTGCTCCCTCCTCTTACGCTGCTGAAAAAAAATATCAAAGCTGGAATGCTATCATTGATGAAATGGATAGCATACTCAATGATTCCTACGATATCTATTTTATGAAAGACAGTGATAGAGCAAAAGAGCGCGTAAATAACGCCTATTTTGGTTTTTATGAAAAGCATGGTGTCGAAAGGGCTGTAATGTCATATATTTCTGGCAAACGTGGTACCGATACCGAATACCAATTTGCTAAAATAAAACGTTTAATGACTGATGGTGCACCAAATAAAACAGTACGAGCAGAAATCGACGTTTTATTAAAAATGCTACATGAAGATGCCAATGAGCTCGATGGTAAAAAAGAGAGCGGTTGGAGTATTTTATTAGCTTCATTTATTATTATTTTCCGTGAAGGATTAGAGGCTATTTTAGTTATTGCTGCTATATCGGCCTATTTAGTGCGTTCAGGCAACTTACCTATGGTTAAAGTTGTTTACATGAGCTCGTTATTTGCAATATTTGCCAGTGTTTTAGCGGCAATTGCGCTTCACTCTATTTTTGATATTAGTGGCGCTAATCAAGAAATGATAGAAGGTGTTGCAATGTTACTTGCCACCGTCGTGCTATTTTTTGTCAGTAATTGGATGTTTTCAAAGGCTGAAGCAAAAGCATGGAAAAACTATGTTGAAGGTAAAGTGCAAACGGCAGTTTCATCGGGTAGTCGTTTTGCATTGGGATTTGCCGCCTTTTTAGCTGTTTTCCGTGAAGGTGCTGAAACTATTTTATTTTACCAAGCAATGTTGGCTGAAGCTAAAGATCATATGGATATGGTGTGGTATGGTTTAGCTGTAGGTTGTATTGTGCTTGCTATTATCTTTATGCTAATTCGTTTTGGTACCATGAAATTACCAATTAGACCATTTTTTATTGGCACAAGTACACTAATGTATATTATGGCTATAGCTTTTGCTGGAGGTGGAGTAAAAGAGTTACAAGAAGCCGATATAATTCCTGTAACGCCGGTTGATTTTGTGCATTCAATCGATATTTTAGGGATTTATCCAACCATTGAAACGTTAATACCACAAATATTTATGATATTAGTTGTTATCATATCAGTGGTTTATTTAAAAGCTAAACATAATAAACAAAACGTTTGATCCATTTAATTTGTTGCTTAAAAGTTGGTTAGATGTTGATTAATGATATTTCGAAGTCAATTTAAATAGCAAAGAAAGTAGTGATTGCTTTAATGATAAGTAATTAAATAAAAGTAAAGGAGTTTTCAATGAAAAAATTAGTACTAGTTGCGGGTATTTCGTCAATACTTGCATTATCATCTGTTGCGTATGCAGCAGCACCTGCTCCAGGTGAACAAAAAGGTTTTGAAGAGTTTCCAATCGGTGATGAAGTGACAGTTGGACCATTACATATTGGTGCGGTTTATTTTCAACCTGTAGATATGGAGCCAGCTGGCATGGGTGGTTTACCTGCATCAAAATCTGATATGCACATTGAAGCAGATATTTCAGCAGCAGAAGGCAATAAACTTGGTTATGGTGTTGGCGATTTTGTTCCTTACTTAACGGTTAAATATAAGATCCAAAAACAAGGTAGTGATAAAGCCATCGAAGGTAACTTTATGCCAATGAACGCATCAGATGGTCCGCATTATGGTAACAATATTAAACTTGATGGTGCAGGTAAATATAAAGTCACATTTACTATCGAAAATCCAGAAAAACAAGGTTATTTATTGCATGTAGATAAAGAAACCGGAGTCGAAGGACGTTTTTGGACTAAACCAATTGAAGTTTCTTGGGATTTTGATTATATTCCTCGAGCATGGTAATGATATTTAAAAAATAGTATCAGTTATACTTAATATTTTGTAGTATTTATTATGGCGAGGTTTTCACTCGCCATAATAGGTTGTAACCATTAGGCAATTAATATGCTTCAATACCTTATAAAAATCACCGATAATACTTTTGTTCCCATTGTTGTATTAGCACTGTTAAGTGCGATGATAGTTAGAGCAATACCTAATTATAATAACAAAATTTTTACCTTCGGTTTTATAATAGGACTACTTGCAGCATTAATTTATGCTATTTTGAAGCGAAATACAGGTTTTGCTGTTCGTGAGTTTTATGACCTTGGCATCATCACCTTGTGGATGATAATTGCGATACCGTTGTTTATCTGCGCAATACTAAAAACACCAATCAATTGCCAGCTCGGCAAAATTTTATTTACCCTACTATCTGTGCTTGCTATTGGATTAATTGCTGCACAATTTTTACCGAATTTAATGCTTTATCCCTTCGAATTTTCAGTTGGGATGGAGTCTATCTTTAATAACGATTATTTATTCAAATGGGTTGGTTATTGCTTTGCTTTACTCATTGCTGGATTAATCGCTGTATTTACCTTCCGTCTATGTAGGCGTTTATCAAATAAATTCGTTCAAACAACAATTCTGATCGCTTTGCTTATATTTACGATTCAAAATAGTATCAATCTGATCCAAATTTTAATTGTAAGGCGATTTATTAAACCACAAAAATGGATGATGGAATTGGTGATTTTTGTATTAGGTCACGTTAATTTCTTTATCTTTATTTTTATGGCAATAGTATTGTTATTAGCCATAGCGTTATATATCCAATCCAAAACAACGTCATTAGTTGGCAGCAATCCAGCACAAATTCGTAAACTTAACGCACAGTTACGTAGTGATAGACGTACTTCGTTATTACTAATTGCTGGTGCAGCAATAACTGCTTATACGGTAACAAGAGCACGTTACATTTTTGAAAAAGGTGTTGAACTTACGCCTGCTGAACCAGTTTCCCCTAATGCCGATGGTTTAATTGTTATTCCATTAGATAATGTCAATGATGGTAATTTACATCGATATGGTTACAAGGCTACCGATGGTACATTAGTTCGTTTTATTGTGATTAAAAAAAGCGAAAACGCCTATGGTGTGGGTTTTGATGCCTGTGATATTTGCGGTGCAAGTGGTTACTATCAACGCGGTAATCAAGTTGTCTGTATTTTATGTGATGTCGTGATGAATATTGCAACGATTGGTTTTTCAGGTGGTTGTAATCCTGTTCCACTTAAGTATGAAATTATTAATGGGAATATGGTTATTCGTCCCGCAAACCTAGAAGCGGAAAAAGCACGCTTTAAGTAAAGGTTACCAAAGGAAGAGTTTATGTTTCGCAGAATGTTAATTAGTGTATTAGTGCGTCAAAAAAAGAAATTATTTTTAATTGCTTTGACAGTAGCACTCGGTGTTTCACTTGCAACAGCCATGTTAAATGTTATGTTTGATGTTGGTGATAAAGTGAATCAAGAATTAAAGGCTTATGGTGCTAATTTAAATATTGTCCCTCGCGGAACAGCGCTTGTTAGTGAAATGTACCAACTCGACGATAATAATGGCAAACAACAAGCTATGCAGTACATTAAACAAGATGATTTAGTCAAAATTAAGATGATCTTCTGGGCTTATAACATTGTCGATTTTGCTCCCTATCTAACAGCTCAAGCTAATTTGAATGGTAAACCTATTACCATTGTGGGCACTTGGTTTAATAAACACCTGACTATTCCAACTGGGGATGAAGTTGATACCGGTATGTTAGCCATGAAATCATGGTGGACAATTGAAGGTAACACCATGAAAGATGATAATTTACAAGGTGTCATGGTGGGCGAAACTGTCGCTAAACAGTGGAATTTAAAGTTAGGTGATACCATCAATATTACCTCTCCACAAACAAATAATTCATTAACGTTAACAGTTAATAATATTTTCCACAGTGGTGGAGTAGAAGATTCACAGCTCTATGTCTCCCTGCCGGTGGTCCAAAAGTTAGCAAATAAAGAAGGGCTTGTTGAACGAGTTGAAGTGAGTGCATTAACCACACCAGAAAACGAATTGGCACGTAAAGCAGCACAAGATCCAAATAGTTTATCAAGAACTGAATGGGATACTTGGTATTGTACCGCTTACATTAGTTCAATTGCTTATCAACTTGAAGAATTAATGCCAGATGTTCGGGTTAAAGCGATTATGCAAGTCGCTGAATCTGAAGGTTCTATACTGCAAAAAACACAATTACTTATGTTGCTATTAACCATTTTATCGTTAATTTGCTCGGCGTTGGCGATTTCAAATTTAGTTACTGCCAATGTTATTGAGCGAAGCACTGAAATTGGTTTACTTAAAGCATTAGGGGCAACAAATACAGCGGTCGTAATGCTGATATTAACTGAAATATTGATTATTGCCTTGTTAGGTGGAGTTTTTGGTTACTTTATTGGCTTGGGGTTTGCTCAAATTATTGGTCACACGGTATTTGGTTCATTTGTCGAGCCGAAAATGATTATTATTCCGTTAGTATTAATTATGGTCGGTTTAATTACCTTTGTCGGTAGTTTACCCGCTTTACGAATAATGATGTTTTTACGTCCAACAGATGTATTACATGGTCGATAAAAACAAAGGTAAGTCGCTTATGATGAATAAAAATAGACGCTTTATTATCAAAACCATTTTTAGCTCACTCATTCGTCGCCGATCGCGAATTATGATTGCATTGCTAGGGGTTGCTATTGGTGCTACTGTTTTACTTGGAATGATAACATTATGCTATGATATTCCGCGTCAAATGGGGCAAGAGTTTCGTTCTTATGGCGCAAATTTATTATTTATGCCCGCTAATAATCAACCGACTATGCCACTTGCTGATGTGAAACAAGCAGTAAATTTACTTCCTCAAGACAAGCTTTTAGGCGTCACGCCTTTCCGTTATGATGCTATTCGTAGCAATCAGCATCCTTATACCATTGTGGGTACTAACTTCGAACAAGTGACCAAAACTAGCCCTTATTGGCAAATCGAAGGAAGAATACCTAAAAATCCGAATGAAATCATGATTGGTACCGATATTGCTAATTTTACCAAACTGAAAATTGGCAGTACGATGCCGATTTCGGGTAAATCTAAACAAGATTCGCGCTTTGATGAAGATCTTAAAATTACAGGTATTATTAAAACAGGGCGAGCTGAAGATGGATTTATATTTATTGATTTACATGATTTAGAAGTGCTACTTGAAGAATCCGATCAGGCTGAAGTGGTTGAAGTGAGTATAACTGCTACTGAAGCAGAATTAAAACACTATGTTGAAACAATCAAAAGCCACATTAATACTATCGATCCCCATTTAATAAAATGGGTAACACAATCAGAGTCTTCAGTTTTAGGTAAACTCTCATCATTACTTTATTTGGTCACTTTTGTGGTGTTAGTGCTTACTATGATTTGCGTTGCGACAACGATGATGACTGTTGTGATGGAGCGCCGTAAAGAAATTGGACTCAAAAAAGCAATTGGGGCAAATAATCAAAGCATAGCTAAAGAGTTTTTAGCTGAAGGGTTGGTATTAGGTATCATTGGTGGCATGATAGGTGTAGTTTGTGGGCTTGTTTTTGCACAAGTTATTAGTACTAATGTCTTTGGGCGATCAATAATTATTGAGTTTTATCTTATTCCAACAACAATTATTATTTCTGCTCTTGTTACGGTAATAGCATGTTTAATTCCGGTAAAACGTGCTCTTGAAGTTGAACCCGCACTCGTATTGCGAGGTGAATAGGATCTAAGTATGAATATACTCGAAGTAAAGAATGTATCAAAAATATATGGCTCACTACATGCACTTTCAGACGTGAATTTAGCTGTTGAGGAAGGTAAATGGTTATCTATTATGGGACCTTCAGGTAGTGGTAAAACGACATTGATGAATATTATCGGTTGTATGGATAAACCGTCATTAGGCTCAGTAATTTTTGATGGGCAAGATATTACCCAGCTTTCTCTACCCCAGTTGACCGAAATCCGTCGTGATAAAATTGGATTGATTTTCCAACAATTTCATCTGGTTTCATACTTAACAGCGTTAGAAAACGTAATGGTAGCGCAGTATTATCACAGTATGGTTGACGAAAAAGAAGCATTACAGGCTCTAGAGCGCGTTGGTTTAGCGGCCAGAGCAAAACATTTACCAAGACAATTATCAGGCGGTGAACAGCAACGTGTTTGTATTGCTCGAGCATTAATTAACTATCCTAAACTAATTTTAGCCGATGAACCAACCGGTAATTTAGATGAAAACAATGAAGCAATGGTTATGAATTTATTACATCAACTGCATGAAGAAGGGAGCACTATTATAGTGGTGACTCACTCACCTGAGGTATCTCGGCATGCTCAAACTACAGTTGTACTTGAACACGGTAAAGTGGCAAGTATTATTGATAATTAACCATTAAATGAGGTTTATTATATGAAAAATCGCATGATTTCATCCCTGTTTTTTATCATGCTAGGCGCATTATTGATATTGTTTCCAATGTATATTTTACCTGTTTGCCCTTTACCAGAACCTTCAGCTATGCCGGTTGATGCAATGAGCCAAGCAGCAGGTAGTGAACATATGCATAGTGCACCCGCTAAAATTATGAGATGTTTTTGGACGTTAAGAGCAGAACTTGGCATCGGTAGTTTAGTCATAGCCATTGGAGTTTTAATGCTATTTAGCCGCACGATATTTGTTCGTATGGGATTAACAATGTCATTAGCTTGCATCTCGTTATTAGCAGCCGCGATTCCAACTATTTTAATTGGTGTTTGCCCTAACGAGATGATGCGATGCAATATGGGTGCTAAACCTGCTTTGGTTTTACTCTCTGGATTATCATTTGTGGTATCAATCATCAATTTAGTCTATTTAAATAAAATATCCAAAAGATACGAGTAACAAATAAGCTAGCAAAATTATGACTAGTTTAAACAAGTTAACGCTTAGAATTTATCATTATAAATATTAATAGATAAATAAAGAGCTCAATAATTGCAGGAAATTAACATGCAAGAAAAGCCGATTACTATTTCTCATTTAGCATGGAAAAATATTCAAAGACGACCATTTCGTAGTTGTTGTTTGATTATTGTTATTACCCTTTTTTCAGCCACACTATTTGGTGGCAGTGTATTAATGAAAAATCTTAGTCAAGGCATTTCAGGCATGGCCGATCGGTTAGGGGCTGATATTCTTATTGTGCCTTATGGTTATGAAAAGAATATGGAAGTTGCTTTATTACGGGGTGAGCCAAGTAGTTTTTATCTAAAAGTGGATTTAATTGATAAAATTAAAAATATTAAAGGGATTGAAGCTATTTCACCGCAGCTTTTTATTGCTTCATTGAATGCGGGATGTTGTACGACTAAAGTACAATTAATTGGCTTTGATGAGCAAAGTGATTTTGTTATTAAACCATGGTTACAAACCCAACTAAGCCAGCCATTAACCGACAATCAAGTTGTTGTAGGTGCTAAAATTACTTCACAAGTGGGTGATGAGATCCTATTTTTCAATCAGCCTTTTAAAATAGCAGCTAAAATGGATAGCACAGGCATGGGTTTTGACACTTCAGTTTTTATGACAATGTCAGCTGCGCAAAAACTAATGAAAGAGGCTAAATTAATAGAAGGTGATGTTGATCATTTTACTGATTATGCTTCTTCTATTTTTATTAAAGTAAATCATGACTATCAACCTAAAGATATTATTAATCAAATCATGCCAAAATTTGCCATGGACTATAATATCGATTTTGTCATGACTAAAGGTATGTTAAGTAATATTGCAAAATGGTTAAGTGGATTTTCAACTATTGTGTACAGTTTATCGGCTATTTTTTGGGTGTTAGCTATTATTGTGATCTTTGTTATTTTTTCATCCTCATTAAACGAACGTAAACGCGAGATCAGTTTATTACGCATACTTGGGGCATCACGCAGTGATTTGATTAAAATGTTATTAAAAGAGTCATTAATAATTAGTGCATTAGGTGGTATTGCTGGCATTGTGATTGCTGCTATATTGATTTATGCTTTTAGTTTATTAATTTGTCAATCAATTGGTTTGCCATGTGTCAATATTTCGTTATTTGATGCAATAATATATGCCGTAATTGTGTTTATTCTCACAGTGATTATTGGTCCGCTATCTTGTATTTATTCTGCCTTATCTATGACTAAATTTGATACTTACAGCACTTTAAGAGAGGGGGAATAATGTTACTTAGCGTTAAAAATCTGCGTAAAGATTATCGTCGCGCACAACAAACTTTTTCAGCTGTGGATAATATTAGCTTCAATATGGAACAGGGTGATTTTGTTTGTATTATGGGTAAATCCGGTAGTGGTAAAACGACTTTACTTAATATGATTGCAGGGTTACTGACGCCAACTCAGGGCAAAATTACCATTAATGATACTAATCTTTTTGAACTTAATGATGAGCAAGTTTCAGCATTTCGAAATCAGAATATTGGTTATATTCCTCAAGGCAGTAGTTTATTACCTAATTTGACTGCGCTTGAAAATATACGATTACCTTTTTATCTAACTAAGCGCGCCAATCAAACAAGCCTAACTTATGCACAACAACTGTTAGAGAAAGCAAACGTGAGCCATCTGCAAGATGCTTATCCAGCAAATATGTCTGGTGGTGAAATGCGGCGTATTGCTATTTTACGTGCTTTGATTTGTCAGCCACAAATCGTGATTGCTGACGAACCCACAAGTGATTTAGATGACGAAAGCTCGACTGAAATTATGCAACTATTAACCGAAATTCATCAGCAAGGAACAGCGCTATTAATTGTGACACATGACCATGATGTTGCAAATTATAGCCAAAAAATAATGAAAATGGCAGCTGGTCGATTGGTCGAATAGTTTGCATATATAACATAAAATATGTGTATTACATGAAAAGTGGATTGCAGCCCATTTCTATCATGATTTTATTGAGCTTTAATAGTGGCAATCCCACCAATGAATTAATATCATCACCTTCTAACTTATCAAATAACGTAATCCCTAATTCATCGCATTTAAAGCTTCCAGCACATTGTAGTGGCATTTCTTTTGCTATATAGGCATTAATTTCTGCATCGGTTAAATGGCGGAACGTCACTTTAAAAGGTTCACATATTGTGTTCGATTGTCCACTAGCGGTGTTAATAACCGTCATACCCGTGTAAAAATAGAAGGATTTACCACTACTGTTACGTAATTGTTGGCGGGCGTTTTCAACAGTATGGGGTTTACAAACAATTTTATCCTCTAAAACTCCCACTTGATCAGATCCTATGATTAAACAATTAGGATATTGAGTTATCAATGATTGTGCTTTAAGTTTTGATAGGCGTATGACTAGTTGTTCTGCTGATTCATTCGGTAATGGCGTTTCATCACAAATAGGTGGAACACATTGAAAAGCAATAGCTAACTTTTCTAATACTTTTTTTCGAGAAAGTGACGTTGATGCTAAGATTATTCTCATTTAAGTTCTTCTTTTATTATCCAAGCTGAGGGATGGCAATTAAAACCGATATGACCGTAATACTCTACCGCTTGCGGTGCTGCCAGCAAAGTAATCGCACAATCTAAACCTGTATAATTTTGTACCTCTTTGATTAATTGTTTACCAATACCTTGTTTTTGGTATCTATTATCAACTGCAAGATCAGCTAAATAAGTAATATAAACAAAATCGGTTAAGCAACGGGCAATACCAACAAGGGTATCCTTATCCCATGCAGTAACAATTAGATTTGCATTATCTAACATAGCTTGAAACCGCTTATGATCATCAATAGGGCGGCGTTCACCTAAACTGCAATTATTATATAGCGTAATAGCTTGTGTTAATGTGGGTTTAATATTACATCTGTAAATGATATTAGTCATATGCCTCCAATTTTAATTCGATCATACGTAGATAATGATAACGACTTATGATTTAGAGAGTTAACTAAGTAATTATCATTAACCATTGATTGCTTGTTATGTTATCGCTTTATTATTTAACAATCAATTAACTAAACCAGCTTAAAGTTTAAAGTAACATCTACACTGTTATAACAATGACGTTACCTATGGCATTAATAAAAATAATGAATATGATTTAATCGAAAAATAGGTGTAAGTTTATTGAACAGTCATTGTAAATGCTCAGGAAATGTCTTATGCCTTTAGTTACTTATAAGATTGCTAAAACAGCATGTGATTTTGAACAAGGGAAACAACTTTTTTCTGAATATGCTAATCTTTTTTGTCCAAGTTTGTACACGTTAACTATGGAGAATGCATTTAAATCCATTGTACACACTGCATTATACCCTAAAGGAATGTTAATACTTGCTCACATCGGTGTTTCGACTTCGGCAAGCATTGCAGGTTGTATTGGTCTTCGCCATTATGATAATTCCACTGCTGAATTAATACATAAATATGTAAAAAATGAATATAAACAACTTTGTATTGGCCAAGAGTTGATTAAACTTGCTGTGCAACAAGCAAAATTACTTGGTTATGAAAAAGTTTGTACCAACATTTTATCGGCAATGACAGATATCGTTGCTTTGTATCGAAAACTTGGATTTCAACTGTGCAAGCCTCATAACCTTAATTCAGCTAAGGAAGTGATTTTGATGCAAAAAATCATTCGTTAATCAATTAAAAGCGAGTATGATGAATGAATCAAGAGCTATTAAAAAAAATAGGTAAGTTATAAATTTTTACACAGCGAGGTAACAGTTATGTATAAAAAAATTTTGGTTCCTATTGATATCCTTGAGGACGAATTAACCCAAAAAGTCATTCCGCATTTAGAATGTTTAGCGAAATTATCCAATGCCAAAGTTATTTTTTTTCATACTTTACCTGTCGCATCGGCCATAGTTAATGCCTATTCATTTGGATTTGATGAATTTAAAGATCAAGCAACCGTACAAACCGAGCAAGCACTACACAGGTTAATTGATTCGATTAATTTACCGCGTGAAAATTTATCATTTTCAATTGCTTTTGGTAATCCACGAGATGAAATTCTAGCTTTAGCTGACGAAATCAAACCTGATCTTATTATTTTAGGATCAAGGCGACCAAATATTACCACTCACCTTTTAGGATCCAATGCATCGGGCGTGGTACGAGGCGCTCAGACTTCAGTATTAGTAGTTCGTTAGTTTTATTTTATGATGTCCTTTGATGAGGACATCTGTGTTTTTTGGTCCAAAAATACTGTTCCTCAATTTTTGTGTCTAAAAAAGTTTATTGCTTCACATTTTGTATTACACAAATTTCAAGTTCAGCACATTTTGGATATTTTGAACGGGCAGTCATCATCTTCAACGAAGATAACCTATGCATCAACAAGCACAAAACAAGTTTTATTTGCAAATAGGCAAAGCATCACCATTGTATCGAACTTCCACGTTTAGTTTTAATTTTTAGACCGTTATTCTGTAATTAACACATTGTAAAGTCGTAAATTTTCACATTCACGTTTTAAAAATTTTAAGTAAAGAGATGCAGATTAGACTGCATCCTAAATTTGTCACCTTCCGGAATATTTTATTTTTTATGTCTAACAATAAAACAGCAATGTATATGTTTGTTACGTTTAAAATCTAGCGACTGGGTCTTGTCGGTAATGTCTTGATAGGTCAGTCCTAATTTTAGCATGCCGTCAGCATCCATTTTAAATCCGCGTTTATTATTGGAAAAAACAATCGTGCCGTTAGGTCGTAATAAGCGTTTTAAATCAGTCATCAATTTTAGGTGATCACGCTGCACATCAAACGTATCATGCATTCTTTTTGAATTTGAAAACGTTGGTGGATCGATAAAAATTAAGTCAAATTGTTCTTCACTTTGTGCTAAATAAAGCAAGCAGTCAGCTTGAATTAAACGATGCTTTTTACCTGTTAAACCATTTTGTTTTAAGTTACGATCCGCCCATTCTAAGTAGGTGCGAGACATGTCAACTGTAGTTGTTGATTTAGCGTTGCCAAGCCCAGCATAAACACTTGCACTGCCTGTATAAGCAAATAGGTTGAGAAAATCTTTACCTTCACTCATTTCGCCAATCATTTTACGTGCTAAACGATGATCTAAAAATAGACCCGTATCTAAGTAATCAGTGACATTGACCCAAAATTGGGTACGACGTTGGTTAATAGCATATTCATGCACTAAAAAGTAATCTTGTTTTTGTGCAAGTTTTTGGTATTGCTGTTTACCTTTCTGTTTTTCACGGGTTTTTAACACTAATTGATCGGCATTAAGTTCAAGTACTGACATCGTGGCGTTGATAGTATCAAACAAACGTTGTCTGGCTTTTTGTTCTTCAATAGTTTTCGGCGCAGCATATTCTTGAATCACGACTTTATCTTTATATCGATCGATTGCAACATTATATTCCGGCAAATCAGCGTCATACAGACGGTAACATTCTAACTGTTGTTGTGCCGCCCATTTTTCCAGTTTTTGTTTATTTTTACGTAATCGATTAGTGAAATCCAAAGCTGGTAAAGTTGGTGAATTGAGTGATTGTGAATTATCTCGTTTAGCAATAACATAATTTTTTTGCACACAATCTAAAGGTCCATTTTTGGCTTTAAACTGTTTATCGGCGCGCATCTGTAAGCAATCTAATAATTGTGGTGCACCACTGAATAATGATAATCGCCACCCACCAAAGTTTTGTTTAATTCGTTGACCTAATGCCGTATGTAAGGCAATAAGTGCAGGTTCGCTTTCTAAGCGTTCTCCATAAGGTGGGTTACTAATAATCATCCCTGTAGGCGCTGTAGGCAAAGGGTTAGTGAGTTGAGTGACATCTTGCATAGCAAAAGTAATTAATTCACCTACTCCCGCTTGAATTGCATTTTGTTCAGCGCGCTGAAGAACAACCGAATTATTATCGTAACCGATAAATGGGGTCGTGCTTTTGCAAACATTGTGTTTAGCGGCAAAAAGTAGTTCATTCCAGCGTGTTGGGTTGAATCCTTTCCAAGCAAAAAATCCCCATTGTTTACGGTATAATCCTGGTGGAATTTTTGATGCGATCATTGCCGCTTCGATTAGAAGTGTGCCCGATCCACACATAGGATCGATTAATGGTTCATCGTTTTGCCAGCCAGAGCGCATAATGATTGCCGCAGCTAAACTCTCTTTTAACGGTGCTTGCCCAGTTTGTTGGCGGTAGCCTCGCTGGTGTAAACTGTCACCACTTAAATCTAAAGAAAGTGTAACGCGATTTTTATTAAGATAAGCATAAAGACGAATATCAGGATCTTGCTTAGCTACATTAGGTCGCTCATTAGTATGTCTTGTAAAATGGTCAACTATGGCATCTTTAATCTTTAAGGCACCATATTGACTATTGCGAATAAAATCATTTACGCCAATAAAATTAATCACAAACGAGTTATCGACCGCAAAAATATCCGTCCATTTAATATTAACTACACACGAATAAAGATCTAAATCGCTATAAATATCAAATTCGGCAATAGGTAATAAAATACGTGATGCTAAACGAGACCATAATAACGATTGATATAATGTTGTTTCGTCAGCATTAAAATAGACGCCCGATTGCACAATTTTACACTCGCTAGCGCCAATTTGTTCCAACTCTTTTTTTAATAACTCTTCCAGACCTCGTGAAGTACTGGCAAATAATGTTTTCATGCATAATCCACTTAACAATAAAATTGTAGGCATTATACCGACTAATAGTAACTGAGGGAAATAAAGCTCAAATAGAATAATAAAATGACTAAATAATCGATAATTTTATGAAAAAAATAATCACTCAATTAAATCGTTAGTTATAAGCTTTTAGCCAACATTGAATGTAATAACAAAAGCCATGATTAAAACGCATTACTTTTTCAGGTAAATTAAGTCAAATCACTGCAAAATTTATGGGAAATAATCAATTTTTTGTTTATTAACAATTCGAAGTGTCAAATCTGTGATCGCGATGATTAATGCTGAACGAATCATTTGTTGATAGCGATTGTGAAACATGGACGATTTTAAGGTGTCAACAATACCCGATTGCTTGGCCTTTTCGTGTTGTGATGCCCAATTAGGTGGCAGTACCATGTCATGTAATAAGCTAATTGGTCCTAGAATTTCATCATCTAGGTAGGAGTAGCTTTTATCATCTTGTTCAAGTTCTTCTAAAATGGCAATTAATAGTTCTATGTCTTCATAATCTTCACGGCTGATAATGCCTAAAGCATACAGTAGTTTTAAGCATACAGAGGTATCATTAAGCGGTCCATTTTTACCCACTAACGAGGGGATCACAAATTTTATAGCATGCGGCTCTTTACGAAAAACCTTTAGAATCAATTGATTAACACTGTCATTAATTAATTTAATTGCAACTACCAGCAAGTTGTAAATATCAGCTTGCTGGTTAAGTTTTTCAAGTATCGTATCTTCTTGTAATATCGATTCGGGCATTAGAAGTTAAATAAATTGATGATTTTGCATTGCAGTATAAATTTCTTCAATCTGCTTAACAATAGGATTATTAGCATCAATACCTGAGAGCTCGGAAAAAGCTTGTTTTACACCTTTTTCTAAGATAAGTTTGGCCAACTCGACTGCTTGTTCATCATCGTTGTTACGGTAGTTAAGTGCTGCTGCAATACCAATAAGTAAATTCGTATTTTTAACTTGATATTCAACGGTTCCAAGAAGCGGTTTAATTAAACGATCGCCGGCACCCAATTTGCGTATTGGTTGGCGTCCTACTCGAGCAGTATCATCGTGTAAATAAGGGTTTTCAAAACGGGTTAAGATTTTTTCGATATACGCCATATGTTTTTGTTCATCAAAATTATAACGTTTGATTAATACTAAACCACTTTCTTCCATTGCTCCGCGAACAATTAACCGAATTCGTTCATCTAAAATTGCATCACGAATGGTGCTAATATTATTATAAAAGCCTAAGTAAGCGGTAATAGCATGTCCCGTATTTAGCGTAAATAGTTTGCGTTCGACAAAAGCCATCAAATTATCAACTGGTTGCATTCCGTTAATTGATGGAATGGTGCCAACAAACTGGGTTTCGTCCACAATCCATTCAGAAAAAGTTTCAACGGTAACTTCAAGTATATCGCCTGTTTTTGATGTTGCAGGCGGTACTATGCGATCAACAGCAGAATCCACAAAACCAATATGACTATTTACCCATTGATGTAGGTGCTGAGGTAAGGCTTTAACAATTTCTTGCTTAAATTGGCTAGTACCGCGTACCATGTTTTCACAAGCAATGATATTGAGTGGTTTTGTCTGACCTTGTTGGTGTCGGGCAATAATACCTTGGGCAACAGCAGGGGCAATTCTCGTTAAAATTTGTGGGCCAACCGCTGTCGTAATTAAATCGACCTTAGTGATGTAGTCGATAACTTCTGCTGATGTACTATTGATAGCATCGACATTTTTAACTATTTCTGTCGTCGATTGCTCGCCAACCACATTTACCGGATATTCATGGCGCTCAGCAATGGCATCTATAATTTGTTGATTTACATCAGCAAAGGTAACATGTATGCCTGTGTCTGAGAGTAATTTTCCGATAAAACCTCGGCCGATGTTGCCGGCACCAAAGTGTAATGCTTGCATAATAATGACCCTTAACAATATATTTAATAATCAATTTATTAGTTGTAATTTCATAATAAATGAATTACACCTTGTTTTAGCTTAATATCGCTAAAACTTCTTCAATACTATTTGTACTAGCCAGTTTAGCAATAATGCTTTCATCATCAAGTGCATTAGTTAGTTTTGCAATGACACTTAGATGCTCATTATTGCGAGCGGCAATACCAATGACTATTTTGGCTTTATCACTTTCTTCTTCACCAAATTGAACACCCGATGGATATTGGCAAAATACAATACCTGTTGTAATGACTTCATCTTTGGATTCGATAGTACCATGTGGCACAGCTATCGATTCACCTAAATAAGTAGAAGTTAATTTTTCACGTTCAAGCATTGCTTCGATGTAAGCGGGTTTTACATATCCATTATCCACGAGTTTTTGACCTGCAAAACGAATCGCTTCTTCTTTGGTGTTGGCTGTTAAGTTTAGGAAAATGTTTTTTTCGCTTAGCTTAAATAAGGGTTTATGCCCAAACGATTGTGAGTTGTCGCTTGATACAGTCGATGATTTTTTATTGTTAGCATGGATTAAATCATTAACTAATTGAGTATACAATTCACTATCTAAAAAGTTAGTTAATGATATGTGATGTGCGTTAGGGGCATATTGTTTAGCTCGATCGGTGAGATCTTTATGAGTGATAACAATATCGACTTCAATCGGTAAATTATTAATCGCGGTGTTGCTGACATTAATATCTAAATTAGCATCCTGAATTTTTTTTCGTAAAACGCCAGCACCCATTGCGCTTGAGCCCATTCCAGCGTCACAGGCAACAATGATTTTTTTCACTTGAGTTAAATCTAATTCACTATTTTTATTACCTTTTGCTTCACTTTTCATTGCCGACATATCGGATTTTGCTTCATCAAGACTTTTCGTTGCAGATTTAGTCGTTTTTAATAGAATTGATGCAACCACAAAAGTAACAGCCGCCGCCGCAAGTACTGAAACACTTACACCAACAATCGAATCTTTGGGTGTTACAGCAAGAACCGCAATAATAGATCCAGGTGAAGCGGGAGAACTTAATCCAGCACCAAATAACGTCAATGTAAATACACCAGTCATGCCACCTAAAATCATGGCAATAATTAAGCGAGGATTCATCAACACATAGGGAAAGTAAATTTCATGAATACCACCAAAGAAATGAATAATTGCCGCGCCACTTGCTGAGCCTTTAGCCGCGCCTTTACCAAATAACATATAAGCAACTAACAAACCTAAACCAGGACCGGGATTTGCTTCGATCAAAAAGAATATTGATTGAGCGTGCTCAGCTGCTTGTTGAATTCCTAAAGGTGAAAATACACCATGGTTAATGGCATTATTTAAAAATAATATTTTAGCTGGCTCAACAATGATTGAAGTTAATGGTAACAAATTATGCTGGACCATAAAATCGACACCTTGCGCTAATACACTTGATGCGACAACAACAGAAGGGCCAATTGCAAAAAATGACAATAAAGCGAGTAACATGCCAATAATACCGGCCGAAAAGTTATTCACTAACATTTCAAATCCACTTTTGATTTTACCATCAACAGCTTTATCAAAATGTTTAATGACCCATCCTCCAAGTGGACCGACTATCATTGCACCTAAAAACATTGGAATTGACGAACCGACTATAACGCCCATCGTTGTGATTGCACCAACAACCGCACCTCGTTCACCATGGACTAATTTACCGCCTGTATATCCAATTAACAGTGGCAATAAATAGGTAATCATAGGTTCAACTAATTTAGCTACGGTCGCGTTTGGAAACCAACCGGTAGGTATAAAAATCGCGGTGATAAAGCCCCAAGCGATAAATGCGCCAATATTGGGCATCACCATATTACTTAGGAATCGCCCAAAATTTTGGACTTTCAATTTGATGTTTGCACTTGTCATAATTTAAATCTTTCCTTATTGATTGATATAATCATTATGCAGCTATTGTAGAAGGATATCGTTATTTGATTCATCCAAAAAAATTGACAAATGTGATCAGGGTCACAGTGTTTGTATGGGGCTATTTTTTATTTTTGTGATTAAGATCACAATTTTTGCGGAAGCCATAAGGGGTATCGGTAAACTATGTTTAAAGCGTAAGTTTTATTAATGCATCTTTGTAAGATTAATTGTATAATTTTTATAAATTTAAATAACAAAAAATAATCAGAATCGAATTATGCAAAAATTTTTAATCAGTTTAAGTTGTCTTTTTTTATTTAATGGATTGTGCTTTGCAAACGAAATTAATCCTATCCATATTAATAATAGTTATAATATCTTTTCCGATCCTGAATTCATGCCTACTGAAAAAATAATAAAAAAACAGATAATTACAACTTACGCTCAAGATAATGATGGCCCGTTAAAAACAATTTACCATGCAAATGAGCAAGGTTTTTTTGAAAAAGCTATTACCAGTGATGCACAGTATAATATTGATGTTGATTATTCCGTTCATTCAATCAAATATCTTAATAAAAAACTTTGGTTTAAATTAAATGAACAGCAGAACATTACTTCGATTGTTGATGATAAGCAACAAAATGTCAGTTCACTTATCTATAATCAGTCAGGTCAACTTATTGAGAAAAATACTGATGATGCGGTTTGGCAACAACCGTTAAAAAGGCGATATGAATACGCAAATAATAAAGTTGTTCGTTATACTGAATGCTGGGATGATGGGTGTAGTTTAGGTGAATATTTCTATAATCCAGCTGGTTGGTTGATAAGAGTCAAAAGTAAAAGCATTGATGATGATGTGAATAATGGTCAATCTAAAAATAATCAAACTGACAATTCGAATTCATACAATATCAAATGTACATTTGCTAAACATAATCAACACGGTGATTGGACATATGGGTATTGCATAACGCCCGATGGTGTGACCAATACTACTTTTTATCGTAAGTTAGAATATTGGTGATTTTGTTATTTTTAATGACTCACTGATTGGTTAACGACCAATTCAATTTTGGCTTTGTAGCAGTCAAATATGCGTTTTTATCAGGGGAAAAAGTGGTTTAATTGTTATAAAGATTTTTTTGGGTAAGTGTTTTCAATCTTTATCTGATTGGTTTAATGTGGAAACATAGGTTTTGATGATGATATCAAAACCTACATTAATTCCTCACATTTTATATAGCGAAACTTACTCTACTGTTACCGATTTTGCCAGATTTCTTGGCTGATCGACGTCTGTTCCTTTAATTAATGCTACGTGATACGCCAGTAGCTGTGTTGGAACCGTGTAGTAGATTGGCGCAGTGAGTTCTTCTATATGTGGTAGGTTGATGATGTGCATTGTGTCATCACTGACAAATCCTGCTTCTTGTTCGGCAAATACGTATAGTTGACCGCCTCGCGCTCGAACTTCTTCGATATTGGATTTTAATTTTTCTAGCATTTCATTCGTTGGTGCCATCACGATGACAGGCATATCTGCATCGATGAGTGCTAATGGGCCGTGCTTGAGCTCGCCTGCTGCGTAAGCCTCGGCATGAATGTAGGATATTTCTTTTAGCTTTAAGGACGCTTCCATGGCTATTGGGTATTCATCACCTCGTCCTAAAAATAGCGCATGATGCTTATCGACAAATTGCCCCGCGAGTTTTTTGATTTCTGGCTCTGTCATTAAAACTTGTTCTATACGATTTGGTAAGGTTTGTAGTGCATGGACTATTGCTTGCTCGGTGCTTTCGGCCATGTCATTGAGTCGCCCAAGTTTGGCAACTAATAAAAGGAGTACGGTTAATTGCGTCGTGAAGGCTTTAGTCGATGCTACGCCAATTTCAACCCCTGCTTTGGTAAGGAGTACCAAATCTGCTTCACGTACTAGTGTTGATGCCGCCACATTACAAACAGCTAATGTGCTTAGGTAGTTATTTTCTTTCGCTAACCGTAGTGCTGCTAGAGTGTCTGCGGTTTCGCCTGATTGGGATAGGGTAATAAATAGGCTGTTTTTTCGACGAGCAGGTTTACGGTAACGAAATTCTGAAGCGATTTCGACGTCGCAAGGTATACCCGCTAAAGCTTCGAACCAATATCGCGCAACCATGCCGGCATTATACGCTGTTCCACATGCAACAATTTGTACATGTTCTACGTGTTTTAAGATGGTTTCAGCTTTTTCACCCAGTTCGGATAAGTCAACTTTGCCATGTTGCATACGACCTTCAAGGGTATTTTTAATGGCGTTTGGTTGTTCATAAATCTCTTTTTGCATATAGTGATTAAAACCAGCTTTACTTCCGGCATCGTATCTAGCATCAGATTCAACACAAGGGCGCGTTGTTTCGCGAAAGTTTTTATCTAATATGGTCACGGTGCGATGTGTTACTAGTGCGATATCACCTTCTTCTAAATAGATGAATTGACGTGTAACCGGCAGTAAGGCAAGTTGATCGGAAGCAATGAAGTTTTCACCAACACCACAGCCAATCACGAGAGGGCTGCCTGAACGAGCCGCAACCAAAATATCGGGATTACGTGTATCCATTATAACGGTGCCGTAAGCACCTCTTAATTGAGGTATGGCTTTTTGTACTGCTTCAAATAATGAGCAACCTTCAGTTGATATGATGTCGTGAATTAAGTGGGCAATCACCTCTGTATCAGTTTCTGAACGAAATTGGTAACCTTTGGCAATGAGTTTTTCACGTAAAGGTTCGAAGTTTTCGATGATACCATTGTGAACAACAGCAATAAAATCTGATACATGTGGATGGGCATTGCGTTCGACAGGTTCACCATGAGTTGCCCAGCGGGTATGGGCTATTCCTGTACTGCCTTTAAGTGGATGGGCTTCAACCGCATCTTTTAATGCTTGTACTTTTCCTACACGCCGAACGCGTTGCAGTTCGCCTGTTGGTGAGATAATAGCAAGTCCTGCTGAGTCATATCCTCGGTATTCCAGACGTTTTAATCCTTCCAGTAATATTTCAGCAATATCACGTTTGGCGATAGCACCCACAATTCCACACATAATTTATTCCTTATTGTTTAACTTTGTTGGACGTTTCCAACCAGAAATCTGTTTTTGTTTTACTCGGCTTATTACCAATTCATTATCCTTAACGTTGGTGGTGACAGTTGTGCCGGCAGCAATAGTGACACCTTTACCAATGTTAACTGGAGCAATTAGCTGAGAGTCGGAGCCGACAAATACGTCATCTTGTATAATGGTTTTAAATTTGTTTGCGCCATCGTAATTACAGGTGATGGTGCCTGCGCCAATATTGACGTTGTTGCCGATTTCACTATCACCAAGATAACTTAAATGTCCCGCTTTGCTTGCTTTGCCTAGATGAGCTTTTTTGAGTTCGACAAAGTTACCTACATGGGCTTGTTCATCAAGCTGTGAACCCGGTCTGAGTCGAGCAAATGGACCTATAGTGCATTGCTGTGCGATGGTTGAATCTTCGATTATGCTGTAAGGACTTATGATTGAATTGTCGTCAATAGTGCAATTTTTTAAAATACAACCTGCACCAATGGTGACGTTATTGCCTAACTTTACCTGCCCTTCAATGATAACATTACTGTCGATGGTGACATCCTTACCGTGGGTAAGTGTACCGCGTAAATCAAAGCGGTTAGGATCGAGTAATGTTACACCCGCTAGTAATAAGTTTTGTGCTTGTTGATGCTGGTATTGGCGTTCTAGGGTGGCTAATTGTAAGCGGTTATTTACACCTTCTACCTCAAATTGTTGCACGGGGTGAGATGTCAGGATAGGGTAGCCATCTTGATGTGCCAGCGCAATGATATCGGTTAGGTAATATTCTTTTTGGGCATTGTTATTGGTTATTTGCGATAGCCATTTTTTAAGTAGTTTACCAGTAACAAGCATTATGCCGGTGTTGACTTCATTTATTTTTTGTTGCTCTGGTGACGCATCTTTTTGTTCGACAATGGCAACGACTTGATCATTTTTCCGTTCTATTCTGCCATAACCTGTTGGATCATCAAGTATAACCGTTAATAGTGCTATGCCTTGTTCTGGTTTGCTGGTAATTAAGTTTTCTAAAGTTTGTTGTGATATGAGCGGGGTATCACCGTATAAAATTAAAATGTCTTGGTTATCTGCAATATGAGGAATAGCTTGTTGTACTGCATGTCCCGTACCGAGCTGCTCTGCTTGATAAATAAGGTGCACAGGTTGATTTTTGAGTGCGTGTTCTAATTGCTCTTTTCCATGACCATAAACAATATTGATCTGATCGATATTTAGTTGTTGAACTGTGTCAATAACATGTTGTAACATCGGTTTAGCGCCAATTTTATGTAAAACTTTAGGTAGGTTGGAGTACATCCGTGTGCCTTTCCCTGCCGCCAAAATAATAGCACTAAGTTTTGGAACTGAAATCGTCATAATCTGTCCGGTTTCTTTAATTTTGTGTAAATTTGTTTATTACTATAATCAAAGTTTTTAATGAAATCACCCCGAATTTATTAATTTTTATCATGAAAAAAGTAATAGTGAAATTTGCCAATGTCTTATTAGATAAGGAAGCAATGTTATGAGTCATGTTGTGAAAGTTTTATTACTTTATACTACGCATGAAAAGCAAACCCTCAAAATCATGCAACGCATAAAAACACAGCTTGGTGATAAATGCGACTGTGATGTTATTCAACTTTTGCCTGATAGCCATATTGATTTAACTAAATATCAGGCAGTTTTGTTGGGATCTTCAATACGTTATGGTTTTTATAGTAAAGTGATGAAGCAATTTATCGATGATAATTATCAGCAATTAAATACCATTCGATCTGGTTTTTTTGGTGTCAATGTGGTGGCTCGTAAGCCAAATAAAAATACGCCAGAAACCAATTTATATACTAAAAAGTTTTTAGCTAAAATTGCCTGGAATCCGACCATTAAAGCGGTTTTTGCTGGTGCACTTTATTATCCTCAATATAATTGGTTCGATCGTAATATGATTCGCTTTATTATGTGGTTAGGAAAGGGCGATACTGATGTGACTAAACCTGTGATTGAATATACCAATTGGGCTAAGGTTGATGAATTTGCCGCACAATTTTATCAGCAAGTCTGTGCTCCATCAGTTTTAGATGGTGTAAAACAATAAGATTTTTATTGATTTTTTACCAATAAATAGTCTGATAAATAAACTTTGTGATATAGATCAACATTTCGAGTAAAAAGGTGTACAATATTGCGCCTAAAGAATCTGTCTCCTAATTGGGATTTTAATTGTGATTGAAAATTTAAGAAATATAGCCATTATTGCGCACGTTGACCATGGTAAAACAACATTGGTTGATAAATTGTTGAAACAATCGGGCACGCTTGATAATTTGCGTGGTGATGATAACGAGCGAATAATGGACTCAAATGCGCTTGAAAAAGAGCGTGGAATTACTATTTTAGCTAAAAATACGGCTATTAATTGGAATGGGTATCGCATTAATATCGTTGATACCCCAGGACATGCCGATTTTGGTGGTGAAGTTGAACGCGTAATGTCGATGGTTGATTCGGTTTTATTGCTGGTTGATGCAATGGATGGTCCTATGCCACAAACCCGTTTTGTAACACAAAAAGCGTTTGCTTATGGGTTAAAACCAATTGTTGTTATTAATAAAGTTGACCGTCCAGGCGCAAGACCTGATTGGGTTGTCGATCAAGTCTTTGATCTATTTGTTAATTTGGGTGCAACTGATGAACAGTTGGATTTCCCAATAGTTTATGCTTCAGCATTAATGGGTATTGCAGGTCTTGATCATGAGCATATGGCGCAAGACATGACACCATTATTTGAAGCAATTGTGAAATATGTTGAGCCACCAAAAGTCGATTTAGATGGTCCATTCCAAATGCAAATCTCACAACTTGATTATAATAATTATGTTGGTGTTATCGGGATTGGCCGTATTAAACGTGGTCGAGTTAAACCAAATCAACAAGTAACAATTGTTGATAGTGAGGGCAACAAACGTACTGGTAAAGTGGGTCAAGTTTTAGGTCATTTAGGCTTGCAACGTTATGAAGCTGAAGTTGCCGAAGCGGGTGATATTATTGCTTTAACTGGTCTTGGTGAATTGGGTATTTCTGATACGATTTGTGATAATAGTTGTGTTGAAGCTCTACCTGCGTTAACCGTAGATGAACCAACGGTTACCATGTTCTTTAATGTTAATAGTTCACCTTTTGCCGGTAAGGAAGGTAAGTTTGTCACTTCTCGTCAAATTCTTGAACGTTTAAGAAAAGAACTGGTTCATAATGTGGCACTTCGTGTTGAGGAAACGCCTGATCCTGATGCATTTAAAGTGTCGGGTCGCGGTGAGTTGCACTTATCTGTGTTAATTGAAAATATGCGCCGTGAAGGTTATGAGTTAGGTGTTTCGCGTCCTAAAGTTATTTATCGTGAAATCGACGGTAAAAAACAAGAACCTTTTGAACAAGTAACGCTTGATATTGAAGAACAACATCAAGGTTCAGTGATGGAAGCACTTGGTTTGCGTAAAGGTGATCTAACTAATATGTTACCAGATGGTAAAGGGCGTGTGCGTTTAGACTATGTCATTCCTAGTCGTGGTCTTATCGGTTTTAGAACGGAATTTATGACAATGACTTCAGGTACTGGTTTACTTTATTCGACTTTTAGTCATTATGATGATGTTCGTCCTGGTGAAATTGGTCAACGTAATAATGGTGTGATGATTTCTAACGGTACCGGTAAAGCATTAGCGTATGCACTTTATAGCTTGCAAGACCGTGGTAAGTTGTTCTTGGGTCATGGTGCCGAAGTGTACGAAGGTCAAATTATTGGTATTCATACACGCTCTAATGATTTAACTGTTAACTGTTTAACGGGTAAAAAACTAACCAATATGCGAGCATCAGGTACTGATGAGGCAACCACGCTTTCACCACCAGTGAAAATGTCATTAGAACAAGCATTAGAGTTTATTGATGATGATGAGTTAGTCGAAGTTACGCCATTGTCTATTCGTTTACGTAAACGTCATTTAACTGAAAATGATCGTAAGCGCGCATTTAGAAGTAACAATAAAGACTAATTGTTGAGAATGCTAACAGTTCAATGGGTTGTTAGCATTTATTCTGCTTAAATTGAAAACCTCGCTAATTAGCGAGGTTTTTTCTTGCCTTAACTCTGGCTATTGCATCAGCAATGGATTGTTTTCGATCTTTTTGACTCGTATCACTTGTGTTTTTAACTTCCATTGTGCGCGGAAATAAGATCGTTGGCGGTACCAGTTGATTGTGATTTAACCGTTGTTGTTTTTTTTGTGTTAATTGTAACTCTTCACTTTCGGTTAATGCCTCACCTAAAGTACTTAGGGTAATACAGTCGGTAGGGCAGGTATTGATGCAATTACTGCATGAAGTACATAACTTCGGCAAAATGGTATGTAATACTTGCTTGCTGCCAACAATTGCATCTGTCGGGCAGACGCGGATGCATTTGCCACAACCTATACAGTTTTGTTCATCAATAAACGCTTTATATTGTTGTTTGGTTTGCATAATCACTTCTTGCATTAACTTAAACCTACAATATTACCATCTTTGTCAATATCGATTTGTCGATAAGCCGGATTAGTCCCAAGCCCTGGCATAGTCATCACATTGCCTGCGTAAACACGAATAAATCCCGCCCCTGCTGAAATTGCTAAATGGCTTATGTCAACGTCAAAGTTGGTTGGCACATTTTTTAAGTTGGCATCAGCACTAATTGACATTGGTGTTTTAGCAATACATAGCGGTAGATGATCGAGCTTTAATGCCTCAATTTCTTTGATATTTTCGATTGCTTTAGCTGATAGGTTAGCTTTGTTAGCACCGTATTTTTTCACCATAGTTTGGATTTTATCAATTAGTGGCATTGTGTTAGGGTAAGGTAATTTAATTTCACTTGGCATCTCACACGCTTTAATTACATGGTTAGCTAATTTTTCAGCACCCTTGCCACCTTTAGTAAACACTTCGCTAACCTCACAAGCAAATGCGCCATGTTCAACGGCATATTTTTGTAAGAATGCGAGTTCTTCTTCGCTATCATGTGGGAAACGGTTAATCGCAACTATGACTTGTAGCCCATAACTTTTGGCATTTTTGATATGCCATGCTAAGTTAGCGGCGCCAATTTCAAGTAATTCAACATTAGATTCAGAGATTTCTTTTGGAATTGCTTGACCCGGTTTAATATTATATTTACCGCTGTTAGATTTTAAACTTCGAACAGTTGCCACCAATACCACGCAATCGGCTTTGATACCTGCTTGACGATATTTGATATTAAAGAATTTTTCCATTCCCATGTCAGAACCAAATCCAGCTTCAGTAACCACATAGTCGGCAAGTTTTAATGCAATGCGGTCAGCAATCACCGAGGAGTTTCCATGTGCAATGTTAGCAAAAGGACCTGCATGAATTAACACCGGCGTATTCTCAACTGTTTGCATTAAATTTGGATTAATGGCATTTTTTAGTAATACAGTCATTGCGCCAGCTACTTCAAGCTGTTCGGCAGTTATTGGTTGGCCTTGCGTATTATAAGCTAATATAATGCGACCAATACGAGCACGCATATCCTGTAAATCTGAGGCTAACGCTAAAATTGCCATTAATTCTGATGCAGCTGTTATTTCAAAACCATCACGTCTTTCAACGCCATTTAAGCCTCCACCAACTCCAACAGTAATATTGCGTAAAGCACGATCGTTGTGATCGATAACACGTTTCCAAACGATACGATTGATATCAATATTTAATCGGGCTAACCCTGTTTGTGCGGTAAATTCATCACCTAAACGATCTTCATGATATAAACGAGAGTCCAATGCAGCAGAAGCTAAATCGTGAGCCGCAGTAATTGCATGAATGTCACCTGTTAAATGTAGATTTAAGGTTTCCATGGGTAATACTTCGGCTTGCCCACCACCGGCGGCCCCACCTTTAACGCCAAAAACGGGACCAAGACTTGGTTGACGAATACAAGCAATTGCTTTTTTCCCAATATAGTTTAGACCTTCACTTAGTCCAATAGTATTGACGGTTTTCCCTTCACCTAAAGGCGTTGGCGTAATGGCTGTTACAAGGACTAATTTACCATTTTCTCTATTTTGGTTGGCGTTTATAAGTGATAAGTCAATTTTTGCGACATATTTGCCGTAAGGTAGTACAAACTCCTCAGGAATATTAGCTTGCTTGGCGATTTCGGTAATTGGACGTAAAGACATTTTAATTCTCATATAACAGTAAATTAGGCTATCAGTATAAATAATTTGATTTGCCGAATAAAGCAACAATTTTATCTTTGTTAATTTTCGGCACATTCCTTTATTATATTGTTATAATAATTGTAACATTCACTCTAAGGATAATTGTTAAATGAATTTTTTTTCACAATATGCACTTTTTTTAGCTGAGACCGTGACAGTGGTAGTCGCTATTTTAGCGGTACTGATTTTTATTATTAGTCAACGTCGAAAATCGGTAACAGCAGCAGGACGCCTATCTGTTAAAGATATCAGTGAAGAATACGAACAAGTTAAAGATGATATGTTAGTCTCTAGCATGGATGAAGTTGAGGCTAAACAGTTTAATAAAGATCTAAAAAAACAGAAAAAAAATGAGAAAAAACAAGCAAAATTAGCGATTAAACAAAAGAAACAACAAATAAAAAGCAGTGAACAAACGACAGATACCACGGCTGTAGACAGTTCAGCTATTGAAGCCTTAAGCGAACCACAGCAAAAGTCCAAGCCAAAGCTATTTGTGTTATCGTTTAATGGCAGTATGGATGCACATGAAGTTGACGAATTACGCCAAGAAATTACTGCGGTTTTA
Organism: Gilliamella sp. B2824; assembly: GCF_026536245.1. Taxonomy (NCBI): domain Bacteria; kingdom Pseudomonadati; phylum Pseudomonadota; class Gammaproteobacteria; order Orbales; family Orbaceae; genus Gilliamella; species Gilliamella sp. B2824. The sequence continues at coordinate 40,455 of NZ_JAFNON010000015.1, forward strand.
GCCATTATTAAACCCGAAGATGAAGTTGTCGTTAAGCTTGAAAGCCCAGGCGGGGTCGTTCATGGTTATGGTTTAGCGGCTTCGCAACTATTACGTTTTAGAACACGTAATATTCCTTTCACCGCCGTTGTCGATAAAGTCGCAGCAAGTGGTGGATATATGATGGCATGTACCGCCAATAAAATAGTCGCGGCACCTTTTGCAATCGTTGGTTCAATTGGTGTGGTTGCGCAAATTCCAAACTTCAACCGTTTACTTAAAAAGCATGATGTCGATATTGAATTACAGACAGCAGGTGAATACAAACGTACATTAACGATGTTTGGTGAAAATACGGATGAAGGTCGTCAAAAATTTAAGCAAGAGCTGGAAGAAACGCATCTATTATTTAAGGATTTTGTGAAAGAATATCGGCCTAATATCAATATAGATGAAGTTGCTACCGGCGAACATTGGTTTGCTACTCAAGCTAAAGATAAAGGTTTAGTTGACGAAATTAGTACCAGTGATGACTTTATCTTATCGCATTTAGATACCCATAAAATTATCTCGGTCAGTTATCAACGTAAGCAAAAACTCTCTGAAAAATTGTCAAAAAACGTGGTAAAAAGTATGGAAAGACTATTTTTTAGACAAGGAAATGGGCTGTAAAGCCCTTTTTATTTTCTACAATTTTTATTATTCAACAAAAATATATCGCATAGTAAAAAACTACATACGAGTTAGCCTTATATGTAAGGGAAACTTCAAAAGTAAGATATTTATATTTAACTTATTTGTTCAAATAATATTTTTTGAAAATAGTTTTTCGGATAAAACATTTTTGGAAATAAACAATTATGATTATGTTAATTGTTTATACTGACTGAGTGAAAACTTTTCCCATTCTCTTTTTTATGTAAAGTATCAAAGAAAATATTTCTATTCGTTGTATTTATAGGGTTATAGTTGCCTAACGATTAACGACGGGCAAACAAGCAAAAGTGTAGATCTTATAAATATCGTAGTGTTATAAAAAAATGAGATATTGCATTGTTATTTTTTTATAAATAATATCAATTATAAAAATTAACTTTCTATTCTTGCAATAGCAGTTTAATATATAAACGTATTCATAAAATTGAATGAATATTCTTTAAGTCCCTTTTTATTTCTTTTCTTACATTCTTAATTCATCTTTTTAGCACTTGAGGACAATTATTATGTTTCAATGGCTTTCACACTGGATTTTAAATGGGATTCAACACTCACCCGAAATTCTTTTATTTCTTTCTTTGAGTTTAGGATATTTAATTGGTGCTATTCGGATTGGTAAATTCCAACTGGGTGGTGTTGCAGGTTCGTTACTGGTTGCCGTTGCATTGAGTGTTTTTGGCGTGACAGTTGATGCTGGCGTTAAGGCGGTTCTTTTCGCGCTCTTTATTTATGCGGTTGGTTTTGAAAGCGGACCACAGTTTTTTCGTTCGCTTGGTGTCAAAACTTTGCGTGAAATCTTTTTAGCGTTATTTATTGCCGTTGCAGGTTTAGCGACAGTTGTTGTGTTAGCTAAAGTGTTTAATTTAGATAAAGGTCTAGCTGCGGGGCTTGCTGCTGGTGGCCTTACTCAATCTGCCATTATGGGCACCGCATCTGATGCATTAAGTCAATTAGGGTTAAGTGTTGAAGAACTTCATAAAATGCAAGCTAATGTCACTATTGGTTATGCAGTAACCTATATCTTTGGTTCTTTAGGCGCCATTATTATTTGTGTCAATATTTTGCCAAAAATCATGGGAAAAGATATTGCTGATGACGCTATAAAAGCACAAGCAGAACAATTGCATGGTTCTTTATTGTTAGGTTCTAATCAAAATTTAGCACTATCAGATATTACCGGTCGTTTATATCGCGTGACGAATAAAATTGATCAGAATGTTAGCGAAATTGAGAAAACAGTTAATGGTATAAGTATTGAAAAAATAAAGCGTGGCAATAAAATTATTGAAGCCACACCAGACACAGTTATTGAAGTTAGGGATATTATTTTAGTTGTTGGCCACCGTGATGCAATGATTCAAGCAAGTGATCTTCTTGGCACTGAAATTAATTCAGTATCGGGTATGGATGTTGTGATGAATACTCAAGACGTTGAGATGCGTAATTCACGTTATGTTGGCGAAAATTTAACACAAGTCCTATCATCGGAAGAGGTTATTCAATTAAAGCATGGTATCTATCTAATTGCTATTCATCGAGATGGCGAGTCATTGCCACTAAATAATGATATTTATTTAAAATTAGGTGATGTGATAACTATTTATGGTTCTGATGGCGATCTTAAACGTGTTGTTGATAAAATTGGTGCACCGATTACTCGTAGTGAAAAAACTGACTGGATTTTCCATGGTTTAGGTTTGGTAGTTGGTCTTATTATCGGTTTAATTGTTATCCGTGTGAGCGATATCCCAATTACATTAGGCGCTGGTGGTGGGGCTTTGTTGTCAGGTTTGTTATTTGGTTGGTACCGTTCAATTCATCAAACTGTTGGTAACATTCCAAGTGGTGCTATTCAATTATTGAAAGATTTTGGCTTAGCTGGTTTTGTTGCTGTAGTCGGTTTAAGTTCTGGTTTACAGGCAATTAATACCATTGAAGAACAAGGGTTATCGCTATTTTTAATTGGAGTGGTTGTTACTGTCTTGCCTATGTTATTAGCTATTTACTTTGGTAAATATGTTCTTGGCTATAAAAATGTAGCGGTATTTGCTGGTGCATTGGCGGGAGCTCGTAGTGCTAATCCAGCTTTCGGTGAAGTGCTAAATAAGGCAGGAAATTCTACACCAACCAATTCTTTTGCTATTACTTATGCTTTAGCTAATGTTTTCCTAACTTTGTTAGGTCCATTAGTTGTGGCTTTTGTTTAATTGGAATATAAAAGTAAAGGTACAGATCATGAAAAACACAACAGACTTTTCAAAGTATGCCAATTTGAGTCCTTTTGAGTTAAAAGATAATTTAATTAAACTTGCACAAAGTCGTGCAGATCGCGTTATGTTAAATGCCGGTCGTGGTAATCCTAATTTTCTTGCTACTTTTCCTCGTCAGGCGTTTTTTCAATTAGGCGTGTTTGCTATTCAAGAATCAGAAATGTCTTATTCTTACTTGAATGAAGGGGTAGGTGGCTTTCCCATTAAAGCCGGTCTAACTGGGCGTTTTGAGCATTTTATTCGACAAAATTACCAAACGCCTGGTGTTGCTTTTTTAGGTAAAGCATTTTCTTATATTCGTGATCAGTTAGGTCTTGATGAGAATAAGTTTTTGCAAGAAATGGTTGAAGGCATCTTAGGATGTAATTATCCCGTTCCCGATCGAATGTTAACCTTAAGTGAGGAAGTGGTAAAATCTTATGTGCTTGAGCAAATGGGTGCGCAGTATTTACATCGTGATGAATTAGACCTTTTTGCAGTTGAAGGTGGCACAGCTGCTATGGCCTATATATTTAATTCAATGAAAGAGAATGGATTAATTGAAAAAGGGGACAAAATAGCTATCGGCGCGCCTATTTTTACCCCATATCTTGAAATACCGAGTTTAAATGATTATCAACTCGTTGAGGTACTAATCAATTCAGATCCAAATCTAAATTGGCAATACCCTGAATCTGAATTACGTAAATTAGAAGATCCATCCATTAAAGCTTTTTTCCTTGTTAATCCGTCTAACCCACCTTCAGTTAAAATCGATAATAAAAGCTTAAAAATTATTGCTGATATTGTGAAAAAACGCCCTGATTTGATCATTTTAACTGATGATGTTTATGGGACTTTTGCTGATAACTTTCAATCTTTATTTGCTATTTGCCCTAAAAATACCATTTTAGTTTATTCATTTTCTAAATATTTTGGCGCGACAGGTTGGCGTTTAGGAGTAATTGCGCTTAGCCATGATAATGTTATCGACAAAACTATTAGAGCATTACCAAGTAAGACAAGAAAGATTCTTGATAAACGTTACAGCTCAATTGTTACCGATCCTGAAAATCTCAAATTTATTGATCGCTTAGTAGCAGATAGCCGAGCGGTTGCCTTAAATCATACTGCCGGTTTGTCAACGCCACAGCAAGTACAAATGGTTCTTTTTGCGTTATGTGAAATGATGGATGCCGATCAAAGTTATAAGGCGACGTTAAAGACGATTATTCGTCGCCGTGCGGCTTCACTTTATCAGCATTTAGGTTTGAAACACAAAACAGATGAAAACAATGTCGATTACTATACGCTAATTGATTTAGAACATATTTGTCGAGAACTTTATGATGATAAGTTTGCTAAATGGATCTTAAAAAATAAAAATCCTTCTGAAATGCTATTTAGAATTGCCGATGAAGCAGGAGTGGTATTGCTTCCAGGTAAAGGATTTGCGGTGCAGCATCCGTCTGCGCGTGCTTCCTTGGCCAATTTAAATGAGTATCAATATGCCGCAATCGGTTTATCAATGCGTAAACTGGCTCAGGAATATTATGATGAGTATAAAACAAAAAGTAAGTAACTGATAACATCAATTTAATCTTAACAAGTTAACAGTGTTAGGCCCTGACTTGATAGTTAGGGCTTTTTTATTGTCTGTATTCAGTTATATTTTTTATTTCATTTAAAATTATATTATAGATTTTTTTAAAATCTTAAAAAATTACTCTGAATCGATATTAGTATCAAACGTCAATTTGTATGTCCGTCTTCGACAATATCTATAAATTTATAGAGTGTTTAAAACTGCGTTAAATGTGATGATAAACATATCTGTATCAGAAAATTCAAATCTATTGCGTTGTCATTAGGCGATGTTTTTTGATACTTCGTTATCATTGTGTACTAAGTTTGGATAATATCTAGGTCTTATCTATTCTTAAAACAAGATTAAACAATTTCAGGGCGTTTTATTGAAAGCAATTGATTTATCTAAAATTGAAAAATATTTATTACTTATTCAATTATGCTTTACTTTTTTAGCTTACCAATTATGTTATGACTTTTTTGTTATTGCGATAAGCAACATCCATAAAAAACACAAGCATACTTAACCGTTTATAGTGGACAAACTATGACAAGCTTCTTTTGTGACTATTTGGATCAAACATTTAGTTATATGTTAGCGTAACGTTATGGTTATTTTTTAGTTTTGCTATTCTTTATAATTATTATTTTTAAGTACTTTTATGGTATAAGATCAAAAAATTATTTTAGAACATAATGTAAAGATTGAATGTATTATTTTAATAGATTAATTTGATAATTCATCTATTGAATAAATGCCATTATTTTTCACAATTTTAATGTTTTTTATTTATATAAATAATGAGGTAGTTAATCTTTAAAATCATTGCGATGTTTGATTTCAAATTCATTTTTACAATTCTGGTTGCAATATGCTAATCCATCAGGAGTTGGATTGTTGCAATTACGGCAGTATTTGTTAATTTTTTGAGCAAATACATTAGAATCATTTAAGATTGATTCTATATCCTTTTCAGGACTGTTTTTTATTACCATACAAATTATCCTCAATAATGAAATAAGATTTTCAAATTCAACGATGATTTAATAACTTTATTTTGTTATTCAGTATCTCGCTCAGATTAACTGTTTGATAAAAGACTGGTATTTTTGCTAATAAGGAAAATTGTAAATTAATGTAATCTGTATTGTATATCTGTTTTAATATCAACCTATTCTTTTATATCTGTCTCTGTTTTTTAGCATGAATACTGAGTTGTTTATCATCTAATTTATTTTCTGTTAATTTAATTAAGCTACATTAATAAGCATTTTTATTTAATAACATTAGTGAATGTTGTTTAAATTCAAACTGTGCTTGAGAATAACAAATATCAATAATAAATTGGTGATATATCTTTGCATCAACACTATGGTTGTCTAATTTTAATTTAAGTAATGCCAATATTTGCCAATCATTTTCATTACTAAAATTGCCCATTAGCTCATCAGCACGTTTATCAATCCATTCCTCTTGAGCATCTTGTTGTTCGATTTTATCGAGCATTTTGTAATAACTCGCTTCGTAGCTATTTTCGACTAATTGTTGCAACTGACGCATGATTCACCCAATTGTCATTAATAAAAAGCAATTAACAAGGCGACCAATCCCATAAAGATTAATATTAGATTGGCAAAGTAGATAAATCGGATTTCGTGTTTAGTTAATTGATAATCTTTGTCAAATCTGTTTTTGGTTTTAATATTAATAAAATCTCTATTAATCATGATATTTCCTTAAAAAAGGCCCCAACATGTTGGGGCGAAGGATGTGGTCTGTTCGCAGTCTTTCCCGCTGTCCTTTTCCTAACAACAGTGTGCGTGAGTGCTGATAGGATAAGATATGGCAGTATTAATTGTGTTATGTGCAATTAACACTGCCATCAGCCGCAGTTTACCGTCATGCCTGTGACATGTATCAAAACCGCAGTATGTTCATATGCCCCTGCTAGCTACTTGAATCTTGTTAACACATTAAATAACTCGTAGTCTTGTTTAATGACGCTGTTAACTTGATTGGTTTTGATGTGGTAATGATAATATATGTTATCATCAGTGTCAATAATTAAAGTTATTAATTTGTGTTTTTTGGTTATTATTTGTTATCGCTAAAGGTAACGCTACATTATTGAGGTGAAACGGTCTCAGCCCAATAACGGGCTGTTGTGGCGGGGGAGTAGTCTGTGTTATCAATTGTTATCATTCCAACCTGTGCTGGTTGATTGATATGGTATGTTTTTGTCTGATTATCGGGCTCTTAGTTAAGTATAGATGATTGCCACCAGACTCGTCCTAAAATAGTAATCTCATCTTGTGAGATGATTTCGTCCTCATAACCTGGA
>NZ_JAFNON010000016.1:0-44929 GCF_026536245.1 Gilliamella sp. B2824
GGGCATCGGGCATCGGGCATCGGGCATCGGGCATCGGGCATCGTTTTTATTAGTTAATAGTGATAATAATTGTTATCAAGAGTTTTATTCTTTATACAAAAATCCATTTTCAGATTTATCTCTTTATTTTTTCTATATTAGTGAGTCTAATCGTATCTCCTTATTCAAAGCGTTTTTAAGGCAGGGGATAGTAAAAACAGGTTTATGCACTCTATTTTTGTTGGTGTTGTTTACAGTGATATCGATAAAGCCGGTGTATGGTTTAACGACACAAACAGCACAGGTAATAAATGGGACAAGTCCTTATTTAACTTATGACAATGGAAAGACAGTATCAACAACAATATTACCACTGTTATCGCTAACGTTACCGAATAATAAAGTGATAAGCGCGTTGGAAGACAAATCATCAGTAGTTGAACCCATTGTGATAGAAAAAGTGCCGACAACTTTTAATGATATTAAAACCTATTTACCTTTTAGTAATTATCCATCAATGCCGTTAGCTAATGTAATAGTGGCAAATAATTATTGGCGTGATGCAGATGGGGATAAACTTTTTACCATAACGGGTTATATGAAAGTGAAATGGGAAACGTACGATGGCGAAGATGTGACCGATTATGTGAAATCGAATCCGAATAGTGAGTTAGATTCGTGTAAATCTCCCTATAAATTAACACTTAGTGCCGATGATGGTGCTTTATTGACTAATTATGGTATACCGGATACGAATTCATTCAAAGGCGAAAGCCACAGTTACTATATATTGTCTAAACACACAGTATGTTATGTTAAACCCTATGCTATTGAAAAAATGCCACAATTTCAGTGGTTAAGTTTTGATAGTAGTAATACATTCGTTGCATGGAATGATTCACGATATACGTCAAGGACAGCTGTTGGTGGAGGCTATACGTCAGATTATGTGCCTAACATCGGCTTTAAAGCGACGCCAACTGCATCTGGTGGTAAAAAATTTCCGACGACCGGTTTTGCTGGTGCCAAATTTCAACTAATTGTGACAGGCTCTCCTGCCAGTTATAGTTTTAGTGTTCCCAATAATCCTGGGGGGCAAGTGGCTATTGATCAACAAGGTTATGTCTTACTAAAAGGCAAACCAACTGGTGATGTTACTGTAAGAGCAACTGTTAAGCAAAATCCAATGATCAAGTTAGATTATACATTTAATCCAACCAGTGTCTGGGCGAATCCGCTTAAAGATTTTTTTGATATTTGGAGTGTTGCTATTCAAAGATGTAGTATAAATAATTTGCTCTCATACTCGGAGTTAACCAATACACCTGTTGATAATCGTTTAAATGGTTCTTTTGAAATTATAAATGGTTATACAAGAGCCATTGGTCAGGGACTTCTACCCGAATGGGGTTATTCAACTCAACAAACTTATCCTGATTCAACATGGCGAGATGAAGGCGATAGATATTGGACAAAAGATTTATATTATCAAAGTAGTTATGGTACTCATATTGATGTTAATTCAAGTTCAGGTCTTTTAGGGGTAGATGCTGATGCAGTAGGGGCTCCTGACTATTTGGTTTGTCGGCAATAACGGCTTTTTATCTGTTTGGTTGGTATAAAAATGAAAATTGATAAGAAGTTAGATTTATTGAGTCAATATCAAGGTATTTTATTATTTCGTGAAGGATTATTTTTACGTGCGTATAATCAGTCTGCCTACATTTTAAATGAGATACTTGGGCAACAGCTAAAATTGAAATTTTATCAAGCTACAGGTGCTCGAAATCAATGGATTGTTAAGTGTGCCTTTCCGGCAAATAAGATAAACGAACGTTTACCGGGAGCGACCTTAACCTCTTTTGGTTACCTAATTGCTGGTGATTTTGATTTAACGAATTATGGTCAATGGTTTGCGCGACGTTGCCTTGAAGAGAATGAAATGAACGAAATGGCAAAAGCCGACTCCGAGTCGTTATCAACGACGAGCCGTCGGCGTCGGAGCTCGCACTATATTTGAGCAAAATCTAGACAATAGCTAACTGCTATTGTCTAGAAAAAAATATTTGATTTGTGTTCATATTACATCATCGTTAGCAAAACAAGCTGAATTTTAATTGATTAATTTTGAAAACGAACGCGTTTTTAACAGATCTAAAAAATTTAATAATTGAATAGACACTGACACAAGATAATATAATGTTTTGTAATTAAGCATAATTAATCAATCTGTTAAGGTTATTTAATTATTATTTTTAAAAATTTTTGATGATAAAGTTATTTTACTGACTTTATTACAAAGTGCCGCCTAGTTTTACTAAACTTATATCATAAATAATCAAACCAATATTTTTATTGTGCTTCTCAACAACAAAATTTACAATATCTTCCTGATATATCAGTTAGGTTATACACAATGTCTATCGCTGTTGTTGAAATAAATCGTAAATCAATTCTGCATAATCTTGACGTTTTAAAAAATCAAGCACCGCAAAGCGCACTAATGGCTATTGTTAAAGCCAATGCTTATGGTCATGGTGTTGAGGGCATCGCTAAGTTATTGCAAGATAAAGTCAGTTATTTTGGGGTTGCAAGAGTTTCTGAAGCATTATTTTTAAGAAAACTTGGTATTAATACACCGATTGTCTTACTTGAAGGTTTTTTCCCTCATGATGATGTAGCGGATTTGATCGATTTTAATTTGCAACCGGTGATCCACGCTAGTTGGCAAATTGATGCTTTAAATAATATTGCCATTGACAATCAAATTACCGCATGGTTTAAAATTGATACAGGAATGCATCGGTTAGGGTTTCATTTAGATGAAGCACAAGCCGAATTTAATCGGCTTGCTAATTGTCAAGTGATACGTAAATCGATAAACATTATTAGCCATTTTAGCTCAGCGGATGAATTTGATTCAGCACAAACTAACCAACAAAATGCACGATTAGATGCGTTTATTCATTCTTCAGGCAATAAATCATTGATCAACAAACTTTCTATTGCTGCCTCTGGAGGAATATTGCATTGGCCTGATTCTCATCGTGATATGATAAGAGCAGGAATTGCGTTGTATGGTGTTTCTCCTTTCAACGATCCTATTGCGGATCTTAAACCTGTAATGACATTCAAATCTGAATTAATTGCTGTGCGTAAACATAAAAAAGGTCAAGCTGTCGGTTATGGTCAAATCTGGACAAGCCACAAAGATACGCTTTTAGGCGTGGTTGCTATGGGATATGGTGACGGTTATCCACGTAATATTGCGGAAAATACGCCTGTCGTTATTAACGGACGCCGAGTGCCAATTGTGGGGCGAGTTTCAATGGATATGATTGTGATCGATTTAGGGATCGATAGTCTAGAAAAACCCGGTGATGAGGTCATATTTTGGGGTAAACAGTTACCTGTTGAAGAGATTGCTAAACACACCGGTATCAGTGCATATGAGCTTTTAACGCGCTTAACTTCCCGCGCAAAAATTCACTATATAGATTAATCATTATGACAAAAAAAATATTTTTATATACGATTCTTACACTCATTATTATTATAGGTGGTGCAATTGGTATTAGTTACTATTTTCTGCACCAATTCTCAAAACAGCAAATGCAAGTCACAGATGACAACCAAATATTTGTGCTTAAAAAGGGAACAACTTTGCATCAATTAGTTGCTGAAATAAAACAAAACAACTTAATGCAACAAGCTTATTTGTTACCTTATCTTTATAAATTAGATCCTTCGTTGAGTTCGATAAAAGCTGGCACATATCAATTACATGCTCACATGACAGTTGAAGAATTTTTACAGTTACTAGTCTCTGGAAAAGAGAGTAATTTTTCTATTCAATTTGTTGAAGGTAAACGCGCTAAAGATTGGCTTAATGTGCTTAAAACTACACCTTATATTCAACAAACACTCGATGGCAAATCCAATGAAGAAATTGCTAAATTATTGGGTATTGATGGTTCAATCGAAGGATGGTTATCACCAAATACATATCTTTATACGGCCGATTCGACTGATGTAAGTATATTAAAACGTGCTTATCTGACCATGAAAAATAATTTACAAAAAGTATGGGATAATCGTGATAAAGATTTGCCATATCGATCGCCTTACGAAATGTTAATCATAGCTTCAATTATTGAAAAAGAGACGGGCATTAGTTCTGAACGAGCGAATGTTGCTTCGGTATTTGTGAATCGATTAAAGGCAAAAATGAAATTACAAACTGATCCAACGATCATTTATGGCTTAGGTGATAATTATACTGGTGCCATTAGGCGCTCAGATCTAACCGATACCAACAATCCGTATAATACTTATGTTATTGAGGGGTTACCGCCTACACCTATTGCTATGCCTAGCCTTGCTTCTTTAGAAGCCGCTGCTCACCCAGCTAAGACCAACTATCTGTTTTTTGTGGCAACAGGCAACGGTGGTCATACGTTCTCCAATAGTTATGGTAGTCATCAACAAGCAGTAAATGAATACCGTAAATTAACGCGTGATGTTAATTAATCTTATCGCTATCATCGCCGCATAAATCAGTATGCGGCATCTATAACAAATTCCAAAAATGTAAGCATAACGGTTTAATTGCGTTCATTTTCTGTGGATAGTTTGTCAAGCTGTTTAATAAGATGTAACAGTTGAACGGTATTTTCAGGATGTTCTTTTAAGGCTTCTTCAAAATAAGGATGAAGTGCAAATGTCGGAATATTGGTTTTGGCATCGATAAGCGCCAAAATCCGCGGAATAAAAATCCATTGTAACCATTCATGACTTTGCATAGTATCAATTGCAAAAGGTTCTTGGCTTAAAAAAGCAGCAGTTGGTGGTGGCGTTGTTTGCCATAAACGAATGTTTTGTAATTCAAGTTTGATTAACTCAAGTTGTTTTACTATTTTTTGGGCTTGTGACAATTCATCAATAAGTTTGCGATAATATTGCCAATTAAAACAAGGTCCAGGATCAGTTTTACGTTCTGGTGCAATATCGCTATGACCAGTAATATTTTTAATGCCATACGTGTGTTGCAACAATAAGGTAACAGCGGCTAATTGTTGATATTGATAATCCGTAAAATCATCTGTATCACAACCCTCCATTTCAATGCCAATCGAAAAATTATTACAATTCTCCCTACCTTCAAAACGTGATTGCCCAGCATGCCAAGCTCGCTTATCAAATGGAACAAATTGAATTATCTGACCATCACGACGAATAAATAGATGGCTAGATACTTCTAGTTGATAAATTGTTGCAAAATAGGGATGTTCGTTAGGATCAAGTTTACCCGTAAATAGTTGTTCAACATAAGGACCACCATATTGATTTGGCGGTAAACTGATATTATGAATCACTATTAATGAAATTTCTTCATTAGCAGGGCGATCATTATAATAAGGTGAAATGACTTGTTTTACACCCTGTAACCAACCATTAACAATATTAAGTGACATATGGACTCCAATAAACTTTGCTTTATACAGTGAGGATAAAATTTAATTTTGCGATAACGTTCTCAAACATTCTTCTTGCATCTTAAATAGTTGCAATAAATATCAATCATTACTTCCAAAATGAATTTTTACATATTATTTCATTTTTTTGTTTTGCTATAAAGTCACTACCTTATTCACTAACTTTAACTCACGAGATAATTATGACAGCTCAATCAGGATTTACCTTGTTTGAACTTATGATTGCAATAGTTGTTATTGCTATTCTTACAGCCATTGGTTTGCCGGCTTATCAAGGTTATGTAAAAAAGGCGGCTTTAACCGATATGCTACAGACTATGACAGCTTATAAAACCGCTATTGAAATATGTGCAATTGAACAAGGTCATTTAACACATTGCAGTAATGGTAATAATGGTGTGCCCATCAGTAAATCATCGAATTATGTCACATCTGTTTCTGTAACTAACGGCGTGATTACTTTGGTTGGCAAGAGCGCTTTATTGGGATTAACCACAACCTTAACACCGACAATTAATACCACTGAAGGTAATTTAGTTTGGACCCGAAATTGTTTAACAACACCGATAGATACGTCTTTAACACAAGCTTGTGAAGCTATTTTTAAATTTTGATCGTTAAAACGATTGACAAGGAATATGTGATGAATGCAGAGCAATTAGTTGAAAGTTTAGATAAATTATTGTTGTCAGCATTAGATAAACGGGCTTCGGATATTCATTTTGAACCTTATTTACATCATTATCGTATTCGCATGCGAATTGATGGTGTGCTGCAAGATATGCTTACGCCACCATTAGCTTTAGCTAAACAAATTGCCGCTCGGTTAAAAATTATGGCAAAGTTAAATATTGCTGAGCAACGCTTGCCACAAGATGGTCAATTGATGGTAGATCGTTATGCAATGCGGATATCTACGTTACCGGTCATTAATGGTGAAAAAATCGTGCTGAGAGTCATGGACAATAATGAATCGGAACTCACCATTGATGATTTAGGATTAACACAACACAATCTTTCAATATTTCAACAAATTTTAGATTATCCTCAAGGGTTGATTTTAGTGACTGGGCCAACCGGTAGCGGGAAAACGGTTACCTTATATAGTGGATTAAAAAAGTTAAACAAACCTGAGCGTAATATTTGTAGCGTTGAAGATCCGATAGAAATCCCCATTGATGGCATTAATCAAACTGCCATAAATGTTAAAGCAAGTTTAACCTTTGCTGTTATATTGCGAGCCTTACTTAGGCAAGATCCCGATGTGATAATGATTGGTGAAATTCGTGATCCTGAAACAGCAGAGATTGCTATTCAAGCAGCACAAACAGGACATTTAGTTTTATCCACATTGCACACCAATTCAAGTTTAGAAGCCTTAATTCGATTAAATCAAATGGGAATTAAAAATTATCTGGTTTCCTCAAGTTTAAAATTAATTATTGCCCAACGTCTTGTTCGTAAGCTTTGTCAGTATTGTAAGGTTGTCGCAAGTCAATTAATAGTGCTAGGAGGAGAAACAACAGCTCATTTTATTGCTATGGGCTGCGAACATTGTTTTGGTGGGTATCATGGGCGCATAGGATTATATGAATTTTTACCAATAACGGCAGAAATACAACATCAATTACTCCGTGACCAAATGATTTCGCCTACCAATATGATAACGCTTAAAGTTGCAGGACAAAAACTGGTTAAAGATGGTGTTACCACCATTGCAGAATTGCAACGTGTTTTGGGTGATTATCTATGAAAAGGCTCTACGTATGGTATGATTTGGATTTTAATGAAAATAAAATAATTGCGTCTTCTCAGCAAGACGCGAAAAAACAGCTATTATTACAAGGCAAAATTGCCATCAAAATAAAAGCAGTTAAATATATTAGTAAACATAGTTTTACTCGTTTAGAGTTACTGGTTGTTACTAAACAAATAGCAACGATGCTTAAAGCAGGTCTTTCTATTGTTGATAGTTTACTTATTTTAGCGAAAGAGCACCCTCATCCTCATTGGCAATATCTTCTTGTTGAAATTGAACATCAGATTGCAAAAGGGGAACCTTTATCAAAAGTTTTAACTCATCATCATTTGGTCTTTCCGACACTTTATTGTGAAATTGTTGCAATCGGTGAGATGACAGGACAATTAGATTCAAGTTTTGAACAGTTAACGTTACAACTTGAAAAATCAATAAAACTACAAAAGCGTATCAAACAGGCCATGCGTTATCCATGCTTTTTACTTACGGTATCTATAATTGTGATAGTGATAATGCTATTAGTGGTTTTACCCAGGTTTGCTCAGATCTATCAAGATTTTGATGCTCAATTGCCGTTGTTTACCCAGTGCATTATCGATTTGTCACACTTTTTACAACGGGCTTGGTTCGTTGTTTTAATTACTCTATTACTAAGCTATTTATTGTATCAGTATTATCTTAAGCTTCGCTATCGAGATGTGATTGATAGTTATACATTAAAATTACCTATAATCGGTAAAGTAATTGCCACTACTTGTTTAACACATATCTTTCAAACAATAGCAATAACTCAACAAGCTGGCATCCCTTTACTTGCAGGTTTGACCGCTTCGGCTAATACGATTATGCATCGCGTGTATCAAAAAAGTATTTTTTATATGATAGCCGAAATCGAAAAAGGGCTTTCATTTAGTCATGTTTTACAAACACAACCGTGTTTTCCAACTTTATGTCGTCAATTGATCCACATAGGAGAACAATCCGGTACGCTGGATTTAATGCTAACCAAGTTAGCCGATTACTATGAAGCGCAGAGTCAAACATTAACTGATAATTTATCTCAATTAGTTGAACCGTTGTTAATGTTAATACTAGCGCTAATCATTGGAAGTTTAATTATTGCTATGTATTTGCCTATCTTTCAACTTGGCGAGGTGATTAACTAATGATAGCTTGTATTATTGCGATGTTAGGTGCATGTATGGGCAGTTTTATTTGCGTTGCTTTTAGTCGGTTTTCGCCATTACATTCTCCTTTTATTTATTTATCGGTCATCAGTTTAACATGTTCATCTTGTCCAAATTGCTTGAATAAACTGAAAGTTTGGCAATTAGTTCCGCTGTTGTCTTATTTGCTATTAAGACAACGCTGTTATGCATGTCAGGCTAAAATACCGGCTCACTATTTTTTGCTAGAGTTAGCTATGTCAGTGTTGTTTATGGTGATTTATTGGCATAAAGGTATTACTGCGCAAAGTATTGTGTTAATGATGTTGGGCTGTTATTTTTTACTATTAGCCTTAATCGATTTTAAATATTATCTATTGCCGGATTTTTTTACGCAACCATTAATGTGGGGAGGCTTATTGGCGGCATATTTGAACATCAGCAATATACTATTAGCCGATGCATTTATTGGTATTTTATGCGGGTATCTTTTATTAAAAGTACCGGCTAGTTTATTTTATTTAATTTCAAACAAGCATGGATTAGGCGGGGGAGATATAAAATTACTTGCCTCGATAGGTGCATGGATTCCTTATCATTTACTACCCTTATTAGTAATTATGGCTTCAATATTGGGTATTTTTTATTTTCTGATCTTAAACTATCTTTTTTATCGACAATCATTAAAAGTTATTCCATTTGGTCCATTTTTATCAATTTCGGCGTATTGCTGCTGCTATTTTAGTTAATTAAATGATTAAAATGGTCAAATTTTGCTCATACACATCTAATTTTTATATATAACGTAAATCAATTAAATATTTGCTTCTTTTTCAAAGTTCATCAGTTAGTTTATCTGTATTTTAATATATAACTAAAATCACTAATCATAGTAAAAATAGTTATTTTTATAAAAGCTAGAATAGCAGTATAGTACTAATCAATAAACTGATTAAGTTTACAATTGAGAATGAATAAGGAATGTATAATGAGTCGTATTAATGAATTGAAATCAGAGATGATTGCATGGCGTCATCACATCCATGCCCACCCAGAAACCGCATTTGAAGAGAAGAAAACAACGGAATTTATAATTGAAAAGCTTAAATCTTTCGGTATAACTGAGCTCTATACCGATTTTGCACCAACTGGTGTGGTCGGTATTATTAAAGGCAAAAAAGAAGGTCGAGTTATCGCATTGCGTGCCGATATTGATGCTTTAGATATTATAGAAGAGAATAAAATAGATTATTGTTCAACTATCCCGGGTAAAATGCATGCCTGTGGTCATGATGGTCATACTGCAACATTATTAGGCGTGGCTAAATATTTGAGTGAACACCGTGATTTTTCGGGTACAGTCGTTGTTATCTTCCAGCCAGCTGAAGAAAACGAAGGCGGTGCTCGTGTTATGGTTGAAAATGGCTTGTTTGATCGTTTTCCAATTGAAGCTGTTTATGGTATTCATAATCAACCGAATATGAAATTAAATCATTTTTACATTAACCATGGACCAATGATGGCATCATATGATGTTTTCGAAATCAAAGTAACAGGTGTTGGCGCTCATGCTGCCGCTCCTCATCTTGGTAAAGATACAATTTTAACGGCAACACAAATCGTAAATAGTTTGCAAAGCATTGTCAGCCGCAATGTCGATCCTATTAGCTCTCTTGTGGTGAGTGTTACGCAAATACATAGTGGCGATACGTGGAACGTGTTACCACAACAAGCGGTAATTCGTGGTACAGTTCGTGCTTTTAGCGCCGATGTACAAGATATGGCTGAGCAACGCATTACACAGATTGCAACAGGTATTGCCAGCACATTCGAAGCTAAGGCTGAGGTTGATTATCAACGGCGTTACCCGGCAACAATTAACTATGCTAAGCAAGCTGATATTGCGATAGAAGCTGCTAAAAACGTTGTTGGTGAAAATGGTCTTATTATCGATCCTTTACCATCAATGGGCTCGGAAGATTTTGCTTTTATGCTGCAAAAAATACCAGGCGTATATGTGTGGCTGGGTGCTGGCAAAGGTGCTAATTTACATAATCCAGCCTACAATTTTAACGATGAAGTTTTAATAACCGGGGCGCAATACTTTATTGAAATAGTCAATCAAGAACTTGGGGGATAACTCAACCTAACATTTTTTAATTGTTATCAGAAATTTACTTAACTAATCAGTTAACTATCTTTTTAAATGTAGATGTTAACTGATTAGCTTTCACTGATCTTAACAAGCCTTAATCAATTAATGAAAACAAAGTTTACTCGCTACAGCGCCTTTTACTCTAAATTGTGTGTTGAGATCGATGCCATTAGCAAGTACAACTTGAACATAAATATCGTTGTCTTGATTTAATTTCATCGTTGCAAGGACTTGACCGCTTTCACGCCAATTGCCATCAATCTGGCATTCGATGGTATCACCAATATTGGGTAAACTATCGCTTTTACCCGTTAATAAATAAAGCCCTCGTTTATTAGCGCCACGAAATTGAGCTCGAGCCACCATTTCTTGACCACAATAACAGCCTTTATCAAAACTGATGGCGTCATAATATTGTAAATTACATGCTTGAGGCAGTAATGTTTCACAATTTTCTTTATCGATAATGGCATAACCTGCTTCTAAATCAAGTTGAACCCATCGGCTACAAGGTTGTAAATCCTCATCGATAGTTTGAGGAGATACCCTAATTGCCCGTGTATGAGGTAAATTTAATTTGATATAAGTAATATTATTATGGGTAATACAATTTTGATGATTGAATTGGTCAATAATATCTGCGGGTATAGCATCGTATTCTAAACCAACGATATTTAAATCATTAACCTGCTCGATAGAGACTTTAGAAAATACGGCATATTTTTTTAAAGCAGCAATTTGCACATCAGCAACACTTTTACGTAAGATATAGTAGATATCTTGTCCTCGTTGAAATAATAGCATGTTACTCCACATTCTGCCTTTAGCATCACAATGTGCAGCAAACAAGGCAGTTTGCTGAGAAAGGTGATCGATATCAATCGTCACTTGTCCCTGTAAATATTTGCGATTATCCACTCCAGATACTTTTACTAACTGCCAATCGGCAAGTGAAATGGGTTTAATTGAGAAATTGCTCATAATAGTGCCTTTTACAAATAAAGAATTTTAACATCAGTAACACTAGAGTTCCAATTTTCTAAAGTGTTAAAACAAAACAAAAATGACTGGAAAATCAATATATAATATTTTGATTACTTTATTAAACTCCCTTTATTTTGATTTTGCAAATTTACACCATTATTTTTTTATTGTGATTTAGTTAAAAGTTATATTATTGACTTAATTGATTTTATATATAAGTTAATGCACAATAAATCAATAGATGACAAAAAAGTTATATTGGAGGCAATAAGCATGGCAAAATTGTCAGGTGCAGAAATGGTCATTCAATCATTGATTGATCAAGGAGTAAAACAGATATTTGGTTATCCTGGTGGTAGTGTTCTTGATATTTATGACGCAATTCATACACTTGGTGGTATTGAACATATATTAGTCCGTCATGAGCAAGCAGCTGTGCACATGGCTGATGGTTACGCTCGAGCTACGGGTGATGTTGGTGTTGTGTTAGTTACATCGGGGCCAGGCGCGACTAACACTATTACCGGTATTGCAACTGCCTATATGGATTCTGTGCCACTGGTTATATTATCTGGACAAGTAGCAAGTAATTTAATTGGCAATGATGCATTCCAAGAGTGCGATATGGTCGGTATTTCAAGACCAATTGTTAAACATAGTTTTTTAATCAAAGATACTCAAGATATTCCAGAAATTATCAAAAAAGCATTTTATATTGCGTCAACCGGTCGTCCAGGTCCTGTTGTCATTGATTTACCGAAAGATATTGTTAATCCTGCCAATAAATATAATTATCATTATCCAAAATCAGTATCGATGCGTTCTTATAATCCAACAATACATGGACATAAAGGACAAATAAAAAAAGCGCTAACGACACTTTTTACTGCTAAAAAACCGGTTCTTTTTATTGGTGGCGGTGTGATTTCTGCTAATGCAAGTGAGGCGATCAAACTGTTTGCTGAAAAATTGAATCTGCCTGTTGCTTCAACGCTGATGGGCATTAGTGCTTTCCCCGGAACAAATAAACATTATCTAGGCATGATAGGTATGCACGGTGTGTATGAAGCCAATATGTCGATGCATAATGCGGATG
The DNA here is from genome assembly GCF_026536245.1 of Gilliamella sp. B2824. Classification (NCBI taxonomy): domain Bacteria; kingdom Pseudomonadati; phylum Pseudomonadota; class Gammaproteobacteria; order Orbales; family Orbaceae; genus Gilliamella; species Gilliamella sp. B2824. The sequence continues at coordinate 12,635 of NZ_JAFNON010000016.1, forward strand.
TTATTTTGGCTATCGGTGCACGTTTTGATGATAGAACAACTAATAATGTTGAAAAATATTGTCCTAAAGCCAAAATAATTCATGTCGATATCGATCCGACATCAATATCTAAAACCATCATGGCAAGTATTCCTGTTGTTGGTGATGCTAAAGTTGTTGTAGAAACTATGTTAGATCAAATTGATGAACTAAACATAGAGCGTGACTTAGATGCCTTGGTTGATTGGTGGAAACAGATCGATCATTGGCGAGCTCGACATTGCCTTGCTTATAGTCATGAAGGTAACAGTATTAAACCGCAAGAAGCAATTGAAGTATTATATAAATTAACTAAAGGCGATGCTTATATCACTACCGATGTAGGTCAACATCAAATGTTTACAGCGCTTTATTATCCGTTTGATAAACCAAGACACTTTATTACTTCAGGTGGACTTGGTACCATGGGCTTTGGCTTACCTGCCGCATTAGGTGTTAAATTGGCCTTCCCAAAAAATCGAGTTGTTTGTGTAACCGGTGATGGTAGTATTCAAATGAATATTCAAGAACTATCAACAGCATTACAATATGGTTTACCTATTTTGATTTTGAATCTTAATAATCGTTTTTTAGGTATGGTTAAACAGTGGCAAGACATGATTTATGCAGGGCGACATTCCTCGTCTTATATGGAGTCATTACCTGATTTTGCTAAAATTGCTGAAGCTTATGGTCATGTTGGCATAAGTATTAATAAGCGTGAAGAGCTTGAATCCAAACTTAAACAAGCGTTAGCAATTAAAGATCGACTTGTTTTTGTAGATGTGATGACCGATGCTACAGAACATGTTTATCCAATGCAAGTTCGAGGTGGTTCAATGAGTGAAATGTGGTTAAGTAAAACGGAGAGAACCTAATGCGTTATATATTATCTATTTTAACTGAAAATGAACCTGGCGCATTGTCTAGAATAATTGGTCTATTTTCACAACGTGGTTTTAATATCGAAACCATCACAACGGCGCAAACCGAAGATCCAACCATGCATCGTATGACCATTCAAACCTCAGGCGATGAGCATGTACTTGAACAAATTCAAAAGCAACTTCATAAACTAATTAATGTATACCGTGTTAATGATTTAACCGAAGGCCCTCATGTTGAGCGTGAAATTATGTTAGTTAAAGTTGCCGCTAAAGATTCAGATGCACGTGACGAAGTGAAGCGATGTGCCGATATCTTTCGAGGATCAATTGTTGATGTGACTGCAACGCATTATATTGTTCAGTTATCGGGCACCAGTGAAAAGCTTGATTCGTTCTTATTATCAATTAGAGAAACATGTAATATTGTGGAAACAGTCCGATCAGGGATTATTGGTTTGTCGCGTAGTGAAAAAACAGTCAAATAGTTATGTATTTAGTTTGCTTATAACAAGGTACCTTAAGTGCCTTGTTAAGTGCTATTTTTAGTTAATTTTTCAAATATTATGACATGTTACATCAATAAATCATGCTTAAACTCGCACATCTAACTTTGTTTTAATTGTCTTTGATCTTAAGGTTTTCACTAAACTAAGATATGTTCTAAACGGTAGTAATATTGAAGTTACATCAACAATCAAGTTACTATTAAAAATACTGATTAATCAAATCATTCAGCCTAAACAACAGCTAAACGTAATTATTCAATTGAGACCTATACTTGATTCTGTTATACTATCTTCCCGTCTGATTCTTCGTATATTGTGTTGGTTTTTATGGTTTAAAAACGCACAATATTATTCTAATAAATTAATAATGGTCTGGTATTAATGGTTACGAATTATATTTTTGTTACAGGCGGTGTCGTTTCTTCTTTGGGTAAAGGCATTGCCGCAGCGTCTCTTGCTGCAATTTTAGAAGCCCGCAATTTAAAAGTCACCATGCTCAAACTCGATCCCTATATTAATGTTGATCCGGGCACAATGAGTCCTATTCAACATGGTGAAGTTTTTGTTACCGAAGATGGGGCAGAAACTGATCTTGATTTGGGTCATTATGAGCGTTTTATTCGCACTAAAATGACACGCAAAAATAACTTTACTACTGGGCGAATTTATTCCGATGTACTACGTAAAGAGCGACGTGGTGATTACTTAGGGGCAACTGTTCAAGTTATTCCTCATATCACTAACGAAATTAAATCACGCGTGATTGAAGGTGCAAAAGGTTTTGATGTTGCTATTGTTGAAGTTGGCGGCACAGTGGGTGACATTGAATCACTTCCATTTTTAGAAGCAATTCGTCAATTAGCCGTTGATGTTGGTCGTGAGCACACGTTATTTATGCATTTAACGTTAGTACCTTATTTAGCTTCGGCTGGGGAAGTAAAAACCAAACCGACACAACATTCAGTGAAAGAGCTGCTATCAATTGGTATTCAACCTGATGTATTAATTTGTCGTTCAGATCGCATTATTCCTGCTAATGAACGTGCTAAAATTGCACTATTTTGTAATGTACCTGAGCGCGCAGTTATTTCATTAAAAGATGTTGATTCTATTTATAAAATTCCTGCACTATTAAAATCTCAGAATTTAGATACATTTGTTTGCAATCGCTTCCACCTTGAATGTAAAGAAGCTGATCTGTCTGAATGGGAACAGGTAATTTATGAAGAAGCCAACCCAATAGGTGAAGTTACTATTGGTATGGTTGGAAAATATATTGCTCTACCTGATGCTTATAAATCGGTAAACGAAGCATTAAAACATGGCGGGTTAAAAAATCGTTTAACTGTTCATATTCGATATATTGATTCTGAAGATCTTGAATCTCGTGGTACGGAATTATTACAAGGTTTAGATGCGATTTTGATTCCTGGTGGCTTTGGTTATCGAGGTGTTGAAGGAAAAATCATGGCAGCTCGTTATGCGCGTGAAAATAAAATTCCTTATTTAGGTATTTGCCTTGGTTTACAAGTTGCTTTAATTGAGTATGCTCGTAATAAGGCTGGTATTAAAGATGCCAACTCTACAGAGTTTGTTAAAGATTGTGCTAACCCAGTTATCGCGTTGATCACAGAATGGAGTGATGAATCTGGTAATGTGGTTCAACGTAATGAGAATAGCGATTTAGGTGGTACTATGCGATTAGGTTCGCAAATTTGCCATTTAGATACAAATTCTAAAGTATTTGATATGTATAAAAAAGAGTCGATCACTGAACGTCATCGTCATCGTTATGAAGTAAACAACAATTTATTACCGGAAATTGTGAAAGCTGGATTGAAGATCACTGGACTATCAACTGATAAGAAATTAGTTGAAATTATTGAGATTCCAGAACACCCTTGGTTTGTCGCATGTCAATTCCATCCGGAATTTACTTCAACACCACGAGATGGACATCCATTGTTCAGTAGTTTTGTGAAAGCTGCTAAAGAGTATCAAGATCAGCAGCAAAAATAGTTTATTTTTACATTAGTTATATATCTGTCATATAGAGGAAAAAAACATGGCAAAAATCGTTAAAGTACATGGTCGTGAAGTGATCGACTCTCGTGGTAACCCAACAGTTGAAGCCGAAGTGCACTTAGAGGGTGGTTTTGTTGGTCTAGCAATTGTTCCATCTGGTGCGTCAACTGGTTCACGTGAAGCACTAGAACTTCGCGATGGTGACAAGTCTCGCTTTTTAGGTAAAGGCGTATTAAAAGCTGTTGAAAATGTTAATGGACCTATTGCTAAAGCTGTTTTAGGAAAAGATGCTTTAGATCAAGCAGCTATCGACCAAATCATGATTGATTTAGATGGTACTGATTTCAAATCTAACTTAGGTGCTAATTCAATTTTAGCCGTATCTTTAGCAAATGCTAAAGCAGCAGCAGCAGCTAAAGGTGTACCACTTTATCAACACATCGCTGATTTAAATGGTACTCCAGGTCAATACTCTATGCCATTACCAATGATGAACATCATCAACGGTGGTGAACACGCTGATAATAACATCGACTTACAAGAATTCATGATTCAACCAGTTGGTGCAAAAACAGTACGTGAAGCAATTCGTATTGGTTCTGAAGTATTCCATAATTTAGCTAAAGTTTTACACGCTAAAGGCATGAATACTGCAGTTGGTGACGAAGGTGGTTTTGCACCTAACCTAGATTCAAATGCTGAAGCATTAGAATGTATTAAAGAAGCAGTAGAAAAAGCAGGTTATGTATTAGGTAAAGACATTACTCTTGCGATGGACTGTGCTGCATCTGAATTCTATAACAAAGAAACCGGTAAATATGTATTAAAAGGCGAAGGTAATAAAGAGTTTACTGCTCAAGAATTTACTCGTTATTTAGAAAGTTTAAGTGAACAATATCCAATTGTTTCTATCGAAGATGGCTTAGATGAAAGCGATTGGGAAGGTTGGGCATACTTAACTAAAGAATTAGGTCACAAAATCCAATTAGTGGGTGATGATCTTTTCGTTACTAATACCAAAATCTTCAAACAAGGTATTGAAAAAGGCATTGCTAACTCAATCCTAGTTAAAGTTAACCAAATCGGTACATTAACTGAATCAATTGCAGCAGTTAAAATGGCTAAAGATGCTGGCTATACCGCTGTGATTTCTCACCGTAGTGGTGAAACAGAAGATTCAACCATTGCTGATTTAGCTGTTGGCTTAGCAGCAGGTCAAATCAAAACTGGTTCTATGAGCCGTTCTGACCGTATTGCTAAATACAACCAATTAATGCGTATTGAAGAAGCGTTAGGTTCTAAAGCACCATTTAACGGTTTAAAAGAAGTTAAAGGTCAATAATTAATTTTTAACAAAAATTAATCGTTATTTAAAAACGGTGATAAATTCACCGTTTTTTATTTTCATTTTATTTAATATAACCTTATATAAGGATAGTTGCACTGACTTATATTGTGTTGTACCCTTATTGCCTTGATTTTATGACTTATCTTTAATATTGCATATTAAGTAATACTTGAGTCATTTTATATTTTTTTAAATTAACCGAGTTTAGTTTTTTCTGATTATGAATAATATTACAAATATGCCCCAGCCTAAAAGTAAGTGGCAACTTTTTCACTGGCTTTGTGTAGGCAAACTTCCACTTAATGAACTTTGGCTTAAACCAACTTATCGATATAAGTTCTTTTTTCGCACACTTTTTTTAAGTCCAATTACACTCAAATTGCTTGATAAATTAAGACAATATCCTTTACTTGGTTATTACCTTTCCTGCCAAACCAATTTACCTTGTAAATTACAACGGCCGTATTTATCATCATGTTTGACACAAAAAGAGCGTTTAGCTGCTTTAGTTTATCATTATGATTTTTTATCAAAGCAATCCGGCAATATGTCTAAGGCTTTTTATAACCCAGAATCGCCTTATATTTTGGCTAATATCGACGCTAAAAACGAAACAAACATACAAATAGCTATTCAAGCGCGAAATAAATATGCGCGTGAAGGTGAATTGAGTCTCTATTTTTATGATAATGACGGTATTGATTTAGCAACTTTAACCTTCACCCTTGTCGAATATCAAAAAAAATCTACGCTATTTATTGCTGGTTTACAAGGAACAGGGCATCATGAAGCACGAACACGCGTACAAAAAGCAACAAAGCAGTGCTATGGACTTTTTCCAAAACGCGTCGCGGTAGAAGCGGCATTAATTATTGCTAAATATTTTAATTTAGAACAGGTGATTGCTGTTGGTAATAACACACATGTGTACAATAACTGGCGATATAATAGCCGACAAGAAAGAATTTTATCGGATTACGATGATTTTTGGTTAACAATTGACGGTAAACCAGATTCCAAAAACTTATTTATATTACCGACCGAAATTAATCGAAAATCGATTGACGAAATAGCGAGTAAAAAACGCTCGGAATATCGTAATCGTTATGCATTATTAGATCAGCTTAAAGTTAGCATTGAGGAAAGTTTATCCTCATTACGTTGATAATGAGGATATATTAGAGCAGAGTTTTACCTCTAATTTTTATAACAATACTATATGAAGATGAACATGGAAAGGAATAAAAATGTATTATGGTATTTTGATTGCATTTGTCCCATTGTGTTTAGGTTATTTGATTAAAATTAAAGATCAAAAATGGCTAGCCAAAATTAATCAGATACTTGGCTATATGGTCTATTTTATTCTTTTTATCATGGGGGCTGAATTAGCTCAGTTAGACAATTTAATCACAAATTTACAGCATATTTTGCTCTATACCGCTGTTGTTTTTGTCTGTACTTTTGGTGGCAATTTTTTGGCATTAATCTTATTTGATCTATTTTTGCCTTGGAAAACAGCTAACACCGGCTCGTCCTTTCAATCTCGTTTTAAATTGATTTTTGAATCTTTAAAAGTATTTATTGCCTTGATACTCGGTTTTATTGCCGGTTTTTTACCTTTGTTTTTTTGGCAATATACTGGCAGCATTATTCAAATAGTGTTAGTTTTACTTCTATTGCTCATTGGTATCCAGCTACGTAGTAACAATATCTCGTTTAAACAGATTTTGTTAAATAAAATTGGTTTGACGACATCTTTAGTCGTGGTCATAAGCACTTTTTTAGGTGGAATATTAGCTGCTTTCATTTTGGATTTTCCAACTCGTGTTGGGCTTGCTATGTCATCGGGATTTGGCTGGTATTCTTTGTCCTTAGTTTTGATGACAGAAGCGCATGGTCCAATCATTGGTAGTGCAACCTTTTTAAATGATATTTTGCGTGAATTGTGTGCAATAATTCTTATTCCAACCTTAATAAGACGCTATAAACTTACTGCGTTAGGTTTGTGTGGTGCAACTTCGATGGACTTTACTTTACCAATGTTACAAAAAGGCGCCGGCATCACTATTGTGCCACCAGCCATTGTACAAGGGTTTGTATTGACTTTATTAATGCCAATTTTAATGACACTTTTTAATTATGGTGGATTTTAATGGTAAAAGCATTAGTTGTATTTAACTCATTAATCAGTCAGGCTCATTTAAAAACTTTTTTGACTAATTGAGTTGGATCAATGAGTAAAAAGCTGAATTAAATTAGCGGGTCATTTGTCTAAATATTAAATAGTTTTTAAATTCTTCTAAGCATCAACATCAACTTATTCATTTCATTACTCAGTTTTAAAAGCAATTTATTTATTTTGTTTTTAAACTATCAAGCGCAGCGAATTAAGCTAGGTTACCCATACAACTGTAAAATATTGCATAGAGTGATGCTTTTTATCTTTTTTGCTAATCAATACCTGAATCTTTTGTTTTGAATGTAAACTTATGCTCATTTTGACAAAATAACGTTGATCATATTTTTGACATCAACTATCAATCTGTTAACGGTATTGTTTTTTATATATCACACTAATATAGCTAATTATTCTATTTTATTTTGCTGTCAAAATTATCACTATCTAAAAGTTAGATCTGAATCACAAATTTATTATAAAACAATTTCCGCCTTAATTTTATTCGATATAATTGAACAAAAGATTATTAACGAGACATATGTTCAAGAGGTAAGCATGATTAGTATTATTTTAGTCTCTCACAGTAAAAAAATTACTGATGGATTAAAAGAAATGATCGAAGAGATGGTCGATTCAACCGGTGATGTAAAAATTTATTCAGCAGGCGGAACAGAGGATGGACGATTGGGAACAGATTCAGTTGCGATTTATAACATCATCGAACAATCAAAAGATCACAAAAACATACTGATATTTGCTGATATAGGTAGTGCCATTTTAAGCACAGAAACCGCTATTGACCTTATCGAAGATGAAGCCTTAAGAAGTAAGGTGACGTTAGTTGATGCTCCCCTTGTTGAAGGTGCATTTGTTGCGTCAATACAAGCCATGGTTGATGAAGATGTTGAAGGTATTTTAGCTGAACTACAAAATATTTAAAAAGTGAGCGTTAGGATGAAATTTTTTCGAAGCTTTGTGGGTTATTGTATCGCTGGAATGATTGTAATGTCAGTTTGGTCACAATTAGGTACTTACGGCATTTTCGGTGGTTTTTTGGCGGCGGTAATCATTATTGGTCCAATGTGGTACATGAATCATTATATCAATCTGACTGGCAATGAAGATGATGCTGCTTTTGTTGATATGGGACTTGCTATTGCAGTATGTGGCATTATGCGCGATACCTTTATTCAAGGTGGGCATGCATTTGTCTCTTCTTTACCTACCATATTGCTTGTGATTGTCGGCGCTACTTTAGGGGGAATTACTGCTGCTTTCATTGAAAAAGATATGGCGAAGAAAACAGAATTTATTAATGAGAATCCAAGAGAACCTGGTTTAAGACGTTCTGATTTTGAAAAGTTGAAAGAAGCAAAAGAAAAGATCTTGCGTAGCAAACAAATCAAAGTTTTTCAAAAAAAGAAATAATTAGCTGAAATATAGGGAGCAAATGATGATGTCAATTAAATTGGCTATTGCAACAATAATCGGTGGTTTTATCTTCCCTTTTGTTATACGCATGGCATGGGGGCGTATGGTTGACAATTGGGGACCAATTGGTGGTTGGATGGCAGCAGCATTTATTGTTGGAACAGTCTGGTGTATTAATCATGGAATAGCAACGCCAATGATTACGCAAAGTGGTTCAGTATGGGTCGATCAAGGGTTAGCCGCTGGTGTTGGGATTTGGGTAGCCTCAGCTTTAACCGGTGGAAGCAAACGTAAATCAGTTAAAAATATTGTTGCAGCAGTATGTGCAGGTATTGTTGGTGGGTATGTATTATCACTTTTTTTAGTGAGTTAAGTAACAAGTAAAACATGTAAAGGATAGACCGAGGTGATGTAATGAGAAGATTAATTAATGATGGCTATGATGTCGTAGAAGAGATGCTAGAAGGTTACTGCTTAGCGCATAGTGAATATGTCGAATTAAAAAAAGCGTGTAATCGCGTAATCGTAAGTAAAAAAATCAGTACAGAGCCAAGAGTTAGAATAATTATTGGCGGCGGTTCAGGACATGAACCCGCATTTTTAGGTTATGTTGGCAAAGATTTTGCGGATGCGGCAGCAGTCGGTAATGTGAACACTTCACCATCTCCTGAATATTGTTATGAAGCAGTAAAAGCGGTTGATTCTGGTAAAGGATGCCTATTTGTTTATGGTAACTACGCTGGCGATGTTATGAACTTTGATATGGGAGCTGAATTAGCTGCCGATGAAGGTATCCGGGTTGAAACGGTGACAGTGACTGATGATATCTATTCTTCAAAAAACATTAGTGATCGCCGTGGTGTGGCGGGTGATGTATTTGTGTTCAAAGTCGCTGCCAGTGCTGCCGCCAAAGGTTATGACTTAGATAAAGTTAAAGCTTTAACTGAAAAAGCTAATGCCAATACTTATTCAATGGGTGTTGCACTATCATCTTGTACATTACCGGTTACCGGCGAAGTCATTTTTGATATGCAAGAAGGTGACATGGAAGTTGGCATGGGCATTCATGGTGAACCCGGTATTGAAAGAACTAAGCTAGAAAAGGCCGATGTCGTTGTGAGCCAATTAATCGATCATCTTTTACAAGACTCCAAAATAAAAGCAGGTGATGAAGTGCAATTACTGATTAATGGATTAGGTGGTTTGGCATTGATGGACCAATATATCTGCTACCGAAAAGCACATCTTTTATTAGCACAAAAGGGCATTAAAATCTATAAACCACTGGTAGGCAATTATGTGACTTCAATGGATATGGTAGGGATGTCTATCTCTGTTATCAAGCTAGATGATGAACTAAAACAGCTATTAGACCATCCATGTGATGCGCCTTATTTTAAAATTGCTTATTAACTACCAAGGAGAGGAAAAATGAGTGCCCTGATGCTAAATAAATCTTATTTTATCGAAACATTTAAAAAAATAGCCGATATGGCCGAAAAAAACCGTGACCACCTCAGTAAATTAGATTCTGACATTGGCGATGGTGATCATGGTATTAATTTGACCATAGGTTTTCGTGAAGTAGAAAAGCAACTGCCACTCTTGTCTGACTCAACAGCAGATATTGCTGAATTAATGAAGAAAGTAGGAATGATTTTATTGAGCAAAGTCGGCGGAGCATCAGGGCCTTTATATGGTAGTTTTTTTATGAAAATGGCAAACCATACAACTGGAAAACAAGCAGTAACATTCAAAGAGTTCTGTCAAATGTATCAAGATGGTGTTGAAGCTGTACAAATGCGAGGAAAAGCCGAACTTAATGATAAAACAATGATAGATGCACTGATTCCGGGGCTAAATGTTTTAAACAATTATAAAGAGGGTGATGACCCTGTAAAAACGTTAGAAATTTGCGTTGATGAAATGAAAAAAGGGTCCGAGTTAACTATTCCATTGGTTGCTAAAAAAGGGCGATCCATGCGATTAGGTGAACGAGCGATAGGGCACAAGGATGCGGGATCTGAATCAGCTTGGATGATTATGAATGAATTTTTACAGCAATTAAAACTCGAGAAGTAATTCTCCAGAAGTAAATTAATTATTTTAATTGAATTAATAATAATTAATTAGTTAGTAAATGTGTTTATAAGAGGATTTTAATATGGATAAGGTTTTTGTTAGTCCTAATAGATATGTACAAGGTAAAGATTTGCTGACTCGTGCAGAAGCATACATCAAACCCTTTGGGACCAATTTTTTAATCCTAGCAGATAAGAATATTTGGAATATTGCTGCCAATCAACTCGCCGATTCACTCGAAAAAGCCGAACTATCGATTACTAAAGCCATTTTTAACGGCGAATGTTCAATGGTAGAAATTAACCGATTACTTGATGAGTTTAAATCAAAAAAATTTGATGCAATTATTGGTGTAGGTGGTGGTAAAACACTTGATACGGCTAAAGCACTTGCCGCCAAATATAATATACCTAAAGTTTGTGTACCAACAACTGCATCAACCGATGCACCAACGGCTAAAGTTTCAGTCGTTTATACTGAAGATGGTGTATTTGACTTTTTATGGCACCATTATAAAAATCCAGATTTGGTATTAGTTGACACTCGAGTGATTGCAAATGCACCGGTTAGATCGTTAAAATCAGGTATAGCTGATGGGCTGGCAACTTGGGTTGAAGCTAGAACCTCCATTCGTAGTTGCCATAAAACGGATGCTGGTGGTATTGCAACAATTGCTGGTGAAGCAATTGCCAGAGAGTGTGAAAAAACCATATTTGAGTATGCATTACTTGCTGTTGAATCGAATGAAAAGAAATTAGTTACCCCAGCATTAGAAGCTATTGTTGAAGCGAATACCTTACTAAGTGGCCTTGGTTTTGAAAATGGTGGTTTAGGTGCAGCTCATGCTATTCATAATGGTTTTACTGCCGTATCAGGTGATGTGCATCATCTAACGCATGGTGAAAAAGTGGCATATGGCACAATCGCTCAACTAGTGCTAGAAGGTCGACCAATTGCTGAGCTTGAAAGGTATATCGATTTATATATTAAGTTGGATTTACCCATCACGTTAGAGCAAGTGCATTTAGATAAAATTACAGAAGAAGAGTTTCAATTAATTGGCGAAAAAGCCATTGCTCCTGTTGAAACTATCCATAGTCTGCCTTTTGCGGTGACGGCTGATGATGTGATACAAGCTATCAAAGCAACAGATTATTATGTGAAGAGTTATAAAAAACGTTTAGGTATCGCATAACACCAAAACAACACGTGCTTTTAGGTCAACAATCGTTATTGCTTAAATAAGTGGCTTTTTGCCGTAATAATGAGCGTGTTACTAAAACAAGATAAATGATAAAAAAATGGGGAAGAATAGTCAGGTTAGTCAATAACTATTCTTCAACCCATTTTTACTATTGGAAGCCTATTAAAAAAAGCGATGAAAAGCATTACATCAATACAAGGATAAATTATGAAAAAAATATTCATAGGCACCAGCTGGAAAATGAATAAAACCTTAGCCGAAGCATTGTTATTTTGTGAACAACTAAAAACCTACTATCCCGAAGATTTAAAAAGTCATATCCAACCGTTTGTCATTCCTCCTTTTACGTGTGTTCGAGATGTGGCGGAATACTTATATCAACACAACATAAATTGCTTAACCGGTGTCCAAAATATGCATTTTGAAGAATCGGGTGCTTTTACCGGTGAAATATCTCCAATTATGGTAAAAGATACCGGTGCTAAAATAGTTGAATTAGGGCATTCTGAGCGCCGTGAATTTTTTGGTGAAACCGATATGACAATAAATAAAAAAGTTCATGCTGCACTCAAACACCAATTAACACCATTAGTTTGTGTTGGGGACAGCGCTCAAGAAAAATCTTGGGGAGTCTCGAGTGAAACTGTTGTAAAGCAGATGAAGATTGCGCTATCGGGAATTGATCATAATCAAGTTAGTCAGGTTATGATTGCATATGAGCCGATATGGGCAATTGGTGAAAAAGGCGTACCGGCAACACCTCAAGAGGCTGAATTTATTCATCATAATTTACGTTTAGCGCTCTCTGATCTCTATGGTTCAGAAGTGGCTAATCACATGATTTTACTCTATGGTGGTAGTGTCAATCTTGAAAATTCGACCCAATTAATTGCTCAGCCCAATATTGATGGTCTATTTATTGGTCGTAGTGCATGGCAAGCGACAGGTTTTTGTAATATATTATCCGCTATAAATCAGCAACGATAATATTGAGAAACAAGGCGAACTAATGGATAGATTTGACGATAAACAAGAAGCAGAACTACTCACCGAGATAGCTGTTGCCTATTATGAGTATGAACAAACTCAAGAAGAGATAGCGCAACGATTTGGCATTTCGCGTATTAAAGTCGGTCGCTTGTTAAAAAAAGCTAGAGCTGAAGGGATTGTTGAAATCAATGTCAAATATCATCCAATATTTAGTTCACGGATAGAACAACAATTTGTTAACCATTTTGGTATTAAGCGTGCACTGATAGCCTTAGATCATCAAGATGAAGACGAACAGCGACGGCAAGTTGCGGCTCTTGTTTCTAACTATTTATCAAGTAATTTAAAAAATGGTATGACTGTTGCGGTAGGACAAGGTCGAAATGTTGCTGCTATTGCCAGTCATGTTGGGGTATTTCCTGAAAAACAATGTAAATTTATTTGTGGTATTGGTGGAACGCAACGAGTTGGTGAAATTATTGATGCTGATCATATTAGCCGAAGCCTATCTAGAAAATTTAATGCCAGCAGTGAAACACTTTATGCACCAGCATATGTCGAAAACCGCGAGCTTAAACACGCTTTTATGCAAAATCGTGTCATAAAAGATACGTTAGAACGCGCATCTAAAGCTGATATTGCTTTAGTTGGCTTAGGGGATATGAACGAAAATTGTTATATGGTGCAATTAGGTTGGTTTACCCCACAAGAGATCACCTATGCGACATTAAATCAAGGGGTGATTGGGGATATTGCAGGTTATGGTTTTTTCGATATTAATGGCAACCCAGTCGATACCGTAATGAATGATCGGGTCATTGGTTTAAGTATTGAAGAGTTACGTAATATTCCCTGCGTAATCGCTATTGCCTCGGAAAACACCAAATCAACCGCTATTTTAGGTGCGTTGAGATCAGGGGTAATTGATATTATTGCTACCAGTGCATCGAATGCAAGAACAGTGCTGAGTTTGCAGCAAAATACAGCTAAGTAGATAGCTGTATTAATCACATATTGGCGCTTTTATCTTCTTATTATCTTTTTCATCTTTCTCGTTGTTAACATTGGCGGGGAATTAACACCATCAGGTGATCCGCCGTTATTTATTGGTTTTTTTTAGAGTTGATTTTTTGGGCTGTTAAGCAGATGCTTTGCCCGGTTAATATTATTGATTAATTGAAGATAAATGTTCCGCCTCCCCATTTTAAAAATGATTAATTTTGCTAACAAGTTTAAGAAAACAACGGTGATTATGTATAAAAATATTGTTTTTGGGGCTTTTAGCGTATTTCGAAAAACTAAAAAATAGCACAAAATTTTACCGATATTTATGATGATCTTAATATTGAAGTCAAATATAGATTGGAAAACATCAATTTGAAATACCGCAAAAATTGATGGTGGGGATGCATCTTATACTTTTATTTATAGAAGTAATAAAACAAAATTAATAACAGTCTATTTTTCAGATTAACTATTTACAAAAAATTCAGATCATTTAATGCAAAAATAGAAAAAAGCCATAACAAAGAATTGGTTTGTTCCACTTTTCGATTAATTGTTTTTTGTTATTCTTACAATTTTCTGTAACTAACGTCATTTCACTTTTAATCGTGGATGTTATCATTATACCGAATTGTCATTATTAGCTATAAAAGCTAGGTTTTACCAGAAAGCTATAGTAAAAATAAACCATGTGATTGGCAATATTTATACGAAAGCGTGAATGGCAGAAAGAATCGAATATTCAAATAGATATAAGCTTAGTTTATTGTTGTTGTTTATAATTGCAGATAGCACTTTTTGAACGCTTTGATAAAATAGTTGCAAATAAACGCTATTATCCCAATAGGAATTTAAAATGAGTGTGCAAATAGAAAAAGTTATATTACATAAATTAATTAGAAAAAGTGACACTGAAATCGAATTACAGCTTCGTGATTCAATGTTAAGCAATCAGCAAGCTGTGGTAAATTTAATTGAAGATATCAATCGTATCTATAATAACAAAAGCAAAGCTTATGGACTTTTTAATAGTGAAAGTTTGTTTGAACAATCTCTTAAAGAATTACGTTTAGGTAATCAAGATTTTCTCCACTTTAGTCAAGAATCAACTAAACAATTACGTAATGAACTTGCCAAATATCCGTTTGCCGAAGGGGGAACAGTCGTATTTTGTCATTATCGCTATTTAGCGGTGGAATATCTAATTATTGCCGTGTTAAATAGTTGTTCAAGCATGCTTGTGAATGAAGATTTGGATATTTCCGAAACCCAATATTTAGATATCGATCATGCCGACATTATTGCGCGAATTGATATAACAGAATGGGAAACTCAAGCTGATTCAAAACGCTATTTGACTTTTTTAAAAGGTCGAGTAGGGCGTAAAGTATCGGACTTTTTTATGGATTATTTAGGCGCTAGTGAAGGATTAGATGCCAAAGCGCAAAATAAAACGTTAGTCAAAGCGGTTGATGATTATTGCCAAGAGATGCAATTTGATAAACAAGACAAAAACGCCGCGCGTGAAAATGTTTATAACTACTGTCAAGGTCAATTACAAGCAGGCGAAGAGATAGAACTCAAAAACCTAGCCAGTGAATTACCAGTCAGTGACGATAACAACTTTATGCAATTTGTTAAAAACAGTGATTATGATTTAGAAGACACCTTCCCGGTTGATCGTAGCGCATTACGTCAATTAAAAAAATTTTCAGGCAGTGGGGGGGGATTAACCCTTAGCTTTGATTCCGATCTATTAGGCGAACGCATAAAATGGGATCCACAAACTGATTCTTTGGTGATTAAAGGTATTCCACCTAATTTACGCGATCAACTGCAACGTAACAATGGCTCAAACTAATTATTAGGATAGTAACAATATGAAATACATTGGTGCACATGTGAGTGCTTCGGGCGGTGTTGACAACGCACCGATTAATGCTTATCAAATTGGTGCAACAGCGTTTGCGCTTTTCACCAAAAATCAACGGCAATGGCATGCAAAACCGCTAGAACCGGCAATGATTGATAGCTTTAAAAAGCGTTGTGAAAAATATGGCTTCACGAGTAAACAAATTCTACCGCATGATAGCTACCTAATTAATTTAGGTCATCCCGATGCTGAACAACTTGAAAAATCGCGCACTGCTTTTCTAGACGAAATGCAGCGCTGTGAACAGCTAGGTTTAACACTGTTAAATTTTCATCCGGGGAGTCATTTAAAACAAATCTCAGTTGATGAATGCCTCAAGCGTATAGCTGAGTCGATTAATATGACTTTAGATAAAACCAAAGATGTGGTCGCCGTTATTGAAAACACAGCCGGACAAGGTTCTAATTTAGGTTATAAATTTGAACATTTAGCGCAAATAATCGATCAAGTTGATGATAAAAGCCGGGTAGGTGTATGCATTGATACTTGTCATGCTTTTGCTGCCGGTTACGACTTACGCACTGAAAAAGCCTGCCAAGAAACCTTTGCTGAATTTGAAAAAATTGTTGGGTTTAATTATCTACGTGGTATGCACTTAAATGATGCCAAAAGCGAACTGGCTAGCCATGTCGATCGCCACGACAGCTTAGGTAAAGGTAACATTGGCAAAACCGCTTTTAAATATATCATGCAAGATCCAAGAATAGATGAAATCCCTTTAATTTTAGAAACCATTGATTCTGATATTTGGGCTCAAGAAATTGCTTGGCTAAAAGAACAGATATCAGCATGAAAAAATTTTTATTACAGGGTTTATTTTGGGGATTCATTTTATCATCCCTTAATTCTTATAGTTATGCGGCAATGCTTGGCGAAAACAAGTTAATAGAATGGGATGAAACAACATTTCAGTCTCAATATCGGTCGGATATTCGCATGTACGACCTATTTTTTATTGATTATAAAATTGGAGATGAACCTAAATTTGCCTTTATTTCATTATCTGATGATGTGCATTTATATGATGAGAATAATCAACAAGCTATTATTTTAATTCCTGGAGATGAAAAAGAGAGTTACCAAAATGAACAATATTTACTGACAGATTCATACCGTGCTAAATTTTTTGAGTTGGCGGGTTTATCAAAAGACGATAATGTTTTTATATACGATTATAAACATAATGACTTAACATCATTGCCGATTAGTCAGTTAAATGCTTTTGCTGTGGTGGATACGACTTATTATAAAGCTCCTTTTAAGCAGAACGATTATATATATGGTTTTAAATTAGATGAAAAACTATTTGATCACCATTCAGATTATCTGGTGTCTTTTGGTAAAGAGAATCCATTCGCTCAAGAACAATTAACGCCATTATCGTGGAAAAAAATTAGCAAAGACGATTTCCCAGTACTTGATAAAAATATTGAAATTGCCTCTATTGGATGTCATTGGCCGACAGATGACTTAGTAAAAGGGGATAGCTATTTGTCCGAAGTAAATGGTTTACAATTTTATCTACAAGACTATCAAAAGCCATCCGATCCTGATACGGTTTTAGAGCATTTGATTATTTTAGATTCGGATTCGAATATGATAACCAATGTTAGTCTTTGTTATAGTGAAGGTGGTGGTTTTAAACCATTGAATAATTTAGCAGATAAAAATGAACCAATAGAACAATGGACAGGTAAACTTTTAAAAAATGAACCCCCTGTTATTTTTGATTTTATTTATGGCTGCGCACCTCTTTTTCAATTTATTAATCTAAAGCATCAGTTTTTTGCGCCAAAATACTATTGTCTTGAATAATATTAGGTTTAATTTTGTTTAAAAAGTCATATAAGTTGTATTTAAATTTTGGGTGAGGAGTTAAATAATCCTCAAGATATTATAATAATATGAAATAAGTGAAATAAGGAAATACTTTGAGTCAATCTACATTACAAGCTAAAGGTCGCGATATAACGCCATATCAATCCATTCCTCAACGCCTGCTGCCAGATAATTTTCGACAAACCTTACAACAAAATATTGATAGGCAATTGGCAATAATAAAAATAAAGGTTGAGGATGAACAAGCAGTTAACAAAACTTGTAATGTTAGTCTTTCAAACCAACAGCAGCGTTATGACATATTGAAATCAATAACCTCGAACGATCTTGATAATGTTTTTGCTTATTTAAATGGTTTGGTACCAAAAAACAATTTAGATTTGGATAATAATGAATTAGATATATTTGATAAAAATGAATTGTCACTCGCCTTATACCAAGATAGTTTGCAACAACTACCTGAGTGTAATTTATGGCATGTATTACGAGCTTATTATTTAGAAAAGCCTAAATATGTCAACAAAGATCTCTCATCATTATTGGAACAAGAATTATATTGTCGAGTTGATCTGCGATTATTAGCTGATGTATTACAAAGTATTACTGGTAGCACGACAATAAAAGATAAGATTGCCGGTGCTTTTTTATTTTATTTTTCCTTACCTTTTTTAGAAAAATATATACTAAATCAAGAACATCTTATTTGGCCATTTTTTGCCGAAAATTTGCATTATATTGATCAGGCATTGGGACTATTCGGTGAAACTAATTTAGAATGTTATAAAACAGCAAATGCTTTAGCGATTCTTTCCCTTTTTCCACAGTTAC
This sequence comes from Gilliamella sp. B2824, assembly GCF_026536245.1. Taxonomy (NCBI): domain Bacteria; kingdom Pseudomonadati; phylum Pseudomonadota; class Gammaproteobacteria; order Orbales; family Orbaceae; genus Gilliamella; species Gilliamella sp. B2824. The sequence goes on from NZ_JAFNON010000016.1 coordinate 30,913, forward strand.
CTAAACCGTATATTCCACTATTACAGGAGTGGGCTCTAGGCGCTGGTCGTCGCTTTCGTTTACAGTCACAGCTTATTTTAAACAAAATTCCTAATATCCATCTAGAAGTTGAAAAAGCATTATTATCAACAAAACAAGATATACGAATAGTTGCGAGTGATTGGTTAGCGAAATTAGGGGGGGATTCGTCGATCAAATCACTGAAGCGTGCTTTATCAATAGAGAAAAAAGAAGCGGTAATTGCATCTATTCTCAGCGCATTAAGTCAGTTGGGTGAAGATATCTCTTATTATTTATCGCCTGATTATCTGCTAAATGAAGCAAAAAAAGGATTGAAAACCAAAAAACCAGTCAGTCTTGATTGGCTTGAACCTTATATGCTACCAGAATTAATGTGGCAAAATGGTCAGAAAGTTGCTGTTGAAATTATTTATTGGTGGATCATCTTAGCGGTAAAATTAAAACAAACCACTGATAATGGCTTGTTTGATTTCTATTTAAAATTATTAGATGTAAAGAGCCAACAAAAACTTGGGTATTTTGTGGTGCAAATGTTCATTATACAAGATACAGAACTAACATCCGATAAGTACTCACGTTATGTCAGATCTGCACTAAATACCAAAGGCATGTTGGCTTTGTGTAAATATAGTGAACCTTATCAAATTGCTGATATTGTGCGTCCTTATTTGAAATTTCATTCCTCAAAACGTAGTGAAATATCAGCGGTATTTGAGGCGATTGTCACGATTAATCATGCGGTAATTACTCAACTAGTTTATTCTACTTCGCTTCGTTATAGTTCAAATATTGTTCGTAAAAATGCCAAAAAAATACTTGAAGAATTTGCGCAAGCGCAAGCATGCAGCCTTGAACAACTCATTGAAAGAATGGTTCCAACAGCTAATTTAAACGAGCGAGGTGTATTAGATTTTGATTATGGAGATCGTAAATTCACAGCACAGCTCGATCACTGTTTACAATTAGTGATAAAAAATGAAGCGGGTAAAATACTCAAATCGTTACCAGAAGCAACAAATAGCGAAAATGTTGAACAAATCAAAGCATATAAAAAATTACTAACCAGTAGTAAAACAGAGTTAAAACAAGTTATCAACAATCAAACAAAGCGGTTATATGACATGATGTCTATTGGGCAAGTGTGGTCTTACCAAGATTGGTTTGCCAATTTATACCAACATCCTATCATGAATAGAATGATTGAATCGTTGATCTGGCTTGAAGTCGATAATAACAACACAGTCATTAACAGTTTTAGGCCGACAGAAGATGGTTGCTTGATTAACATAAATGATGATGAAGTCACTTTAAATCCTGAGCATTATATTAAGTTAGCGCATAGCGTCTATTTGTCAGATGATCAAGTAGAAGGATGGTTAAATCATCTTAAGGATTACAAAGTTACGCCTCTATTTACTCAATTTGCTAATCATTTACCTGATTTGAGTCAAGTGATTGACAATAAACTAAATGATTATTATGGCAAGGTTATCAAGCTAAATATCTTAAAAAACATATTATATTCGAAAGGCTATCATAGCATTACTGACTGGGATTGTATTGATGGATTCGCTAAATTATATTCAAGCTTAGGTATTCGAGCACGTATTATGGTCAGCCAATTTTATCGTACAACAACAAATAGTGATGAGACTGTAAAACTTTATGATTTGTATTTTACTCAGCAAATAGGAACAATTGAAAAAACGATTCCGCTTGATCGCGTTCCGCAAATTATATTAGCTGAAAGTTATGCCGATTATTGTTTAGTAGCGAAAACAAAATAAAGATATTAAGAATAGGGAATGTTTAATAAAGTAAAAGGTAAAATTGCCTCACTGTTTAGCCGTTTTCAATCGCAGGTCAGTAAAAAGGGATTGATACGCCGTCTGAACAGCTAATATTAACTATTTTGAATCTTTATGAAAACGCAATCAAACAATCCCTGAAAACATTTTAAGATATGTTATGCTAGGAGATAATTACGCAATTTTGAATAAATAAATTAACGCAAGATTGCCATTATAGCATTGATGACATAATGGATTTTATGTCTTATTCCTGTTCTTTGCTCGGTATCAATTATTGTTATTATTACAATAGTGATAGCGCATCGCCTAATGCAAGGATCGGATTTTATGAACAATGGACGGATAATTATAATTAATAAGAAAACGACTGATTACACGCTTGGTTTAGTTAGAAATCATTAAAAACAATCAAATTATAACTAGCTTTAGACCAGCGGAAGATGGCTACTTAATTAATATAAATGATTAATAAAAAATATCCTGTATAGGAGAACCAAGGAATATGAAAGAAACACATGCTCAATCTGCTCAACAATTAATTGCAACTATATTTGAACCACTAACCACAATCGATAAAAGTTTGCCAGAGCGTATTACTCAATATGTTTTACAGGGGGATGAAGCTAACGTTTTAAGTGATTTAGAACAATTATGTCAAACTAGCGATAACGCTTATAAACTCTTTGAATTACTATATAGGCCCTGTGATTTTTATGGAACAAGCTTTTACGATAAACCAAAACCACCTAAAAAAGCCAGAATAGATTTTTATCAACGTTGGACTGATGACTATACACTTGAACAAATAAGGCGTTTTGGATGTGTTTTGAGCGCAATTTGTTACCATTTGCATTTAGTTAAATTAATTAACCAACAGTTGCCGGCATGGTTTTTATATCTTTTATATGATGGTTTGATTAGCACAATGCCCTCTTTTTGTAAAAATGAAGAAGACATTGAACAACGAAAAAGTTGGTCAATTGAACAATTACACCAACTACTCGAAATGGAACAAACTGGATTGGGTGAAAAGTTATTATTGGCGATATTTGATCGGCAAAATATGACGAGCAATGACCTAAGTGACTTTCAGTATTTTTACAACATCGATGGATTATTATCTTATATTAAAAATCATCTTAAATTATTTAGCCAGCTACCCGATCAGGATATTGCTGTTTTGGGGCAGGTAGAACAATTAAAGTATATAAAAAAGCATTCTGAACTTCAGCTACCACTGATTGAGTTTATTACTCAGCAAGCCTTACATACTGCCAAACAAGTCAGTCAATTAGCGACAGATATGCTAATGGGTTTTCCTGTTGAAGATGTGCAATCAAAACTACAACACTTTTTAACGTTGGGCTCGGTTAAACAACGTAGTAATGCCGCTCAATTACTGGCAAGAATATCGTCAGATTCTGCAATATTACAACAAGCATTAGCAAGTGAAACCAATAAAACCGTTATTGGCTCCATTGAAAGCGCTTTGCTACGACTTGAAACTGCTAATAATGCAAAACAACAAACAAATTTAGTTATTCCTAGTTTTGAACCCATTATCGATATCGATTTACCATCGATGGCACAAGACATTTTGCGGCAAAATTATCAAGACTATCACAAACTAAAACATAATGAATTATCTGACACACTAACTGAAAAAAATTTAGATGATATTTATCATTATTTAAATGGTAAAATTCAATACACGCCGTTACTTCAAGGGATTAATAAAAACGTCGATTATCATTTTTTACTGACTAAAAATAGATTACAAAATTTACCCGAATTCACCCTTTATCACTTATTTAGAGCAATGCGATTAATTGATCAAAATGGTGGTACTTATTGTTTTGAAAGGGTATATACAAAAAATGACGTTGTTAAAAATTTCGATCTTAGGAAAATCGCCGATGTAATGGCGAAAATTGATTATTGTCAACATGTGCTCTATGCTGTTGCTTTACCATTTTTAACCAGTGAGACTTATCATCCTTTTTATGAAAATCAACCAGATAAATTATGGCCATTTTTTGCTGAACATGAATTTTTACTTGATGAAGTTTTAGGCTTTGCTGAGAGCAATAAATGTTGGTCCTACATTAAACTTGATAAAGTTAGTGCAATAAAAATATTACAACTTTTTCCTAGTCTGCCGACTAAATATGTTAATTATCTTTTTGAACTCGCACTAAAAGAAAACAAATTAATACGGCATGCAGCACAAAACACTCTAAAAGTCATTCCTAATATTTATGATCAAGTTGAACAAGCTTTACTATCGCCTAAACAAGAAGAGCGGATTGCAGCGGCAGATTGGTTGGCACTATTAGGACAAAAATCGTCAATTAAAGCATTACATCATGCATTAAAAAAAGAAAAACGCGAAATTATACAAGCATCACTATTGATTGCTTTAGAAAAATGTGGTGAAGACATAAGTCAACAACTAACCACTGAAAAATTATTAGCTGAAGCAAAACAAGGTCTAAAAGGTAAAAGACCTAATGAATTTGACTGGTTTGATATTAGCTTAATGCCTGCACTTACTTGGCAAAGCGGCGAGGCGGTCGAACCACAAATTATTCAGTGGTGGGCTTGGTTAGCGGTTAAGTTAAAAGAGCCTGTAAACCCACTATTAACAATTTATAGTCAATTGTTAAGTAAACCAAGCCAACAACAATTAGCTGAGTTTATTTTACGTAGTTTTATCAAGCAAGATACTTTAAGACCAAGCATTAACGAAGCCGAAGCGCAAGCTAACCTAATGGCTAATCAACGTTTGCAAGAATACTTAGGTTATTATAAACAATACCCGAGTTTATATCCTGCTTATGCCAATATTACATTGGAACAAGTATTTGAGGAGATAAAAAAAGAGACATTAGCTACCTACCTTGGTTCTGCAATTAAAGCAAAGGGTGTATTAGCGTTAACTACCGGTATTGAAGGGGGTATTGCTGTTTCGTTATTACTTGATTTTATGAAACATCACCAAAAACGGCGGGCTCAAATTGAAGCGATGCTAGAACCCCTTGCACAAAGTGATGATCCACTGATTACTCAATTGTTGCTCTCAATAGCTCGACGTCATCGCATGGCAACAATACAAGAAAAAGCACGTTCCTTAGTAGAAACTATTGCTGAACGTAATGGTTGGACATTAGACGAATTAGCGGATCGCACTATATCAACAGCGGGGTTGGATGAAAGTGGTGTGTTAACTCTCGATTATGGTGAACGCACCTTTAACGCAACGTTAGATGATAAGTTTAAATGGCACTTAAAAAATGCCGATGGTGACGAAATTAAAGCCTTACCGGAAGCACGTAAAAGTGAAGATTCAGCTTTAGTAAAAGATGCGAAAAAACAATTTAGTAACAGTAAAAAAGAACTGACTCAATTACTGGATATGCAAATTAATCGTTTTTATGAAGCGATGTGCACTCAGCGCAGTTGGCGAGTTGATGATTGGCAAACCTATCTACAACCGCATCCAATTGTGGGTCGACTTATTCAACGCTTAGTATGGTTGGAACTCGATGAAAACGGCAATATTGTTAATAGCTTTAGACCAACTGAAGATGGTAGTTTGGTCAATAATCAAGATGACGAAATTGTTTTGAACGAAAATAATCATATTACCGTTGCGCATTCAGCGCTATTAACCGCTGATATCACAGCACATTGGCAAACTCATCTTAAAGATTACAAAATTATTCAATTATTCGATCAATTCAATCATCCATTACCGGATATTCGTCACTTTAAAGATGACATGATTGATAAATATTATGGTTGGTTAACCGATAGTTTTACCATACGAAAAATCCTAACTAAATTGGGTTATAAACGTAATGATATACAAGATGCGGGTTATTTTGATAGTTATTATAAATATTTTGCTAGCCTTAAACTGTATATTAATATTGAATTCAGTGGTAGCTTTGTCCCTGAAGAAAATATACCGGCAGCGCTTTTCAATCTGTACTTTAGTAAAAATACAACGTTTAAAGATAGATTAATTGCACTTGATGAGTTACCGCCCGTGTTACTTGCTGAAGGCTATGCCGATTATATGGCGGTAGCAGATGCATCAAGCGGTTTTGATCCAAATTGGCAAGATAAGTTAATTTGGTAAAATTGACTAAATATAGCTAGCAAAATACTCACAATGTATGTTTAAAAGGCTGAACCAAAATACTCAATGATTACCAGTTTGTTACTGGTCGAAAGCTATAGTAATTATAGAATAGTAGCTGATAGAACAGCTGGTTTTGATTCAGATTGGGAGAATAAAGGATTATGGCAAAACAACAAGTTATTAGGTTAAGTGCTGAACAACGTTATAGTAAAGAATTGGAAAAACTGATCAAGGCCGATAGCGAAAATAATAAGCCTGAAGGTTGGGTTTTATCCCCTAAATCGGTGCGTCAATTTATTTTAGGTAACGATCGTTTGGGTATCAGCCGTAAATTTTTTGGTGACGATCCTTTAGTTGATCGATCTATTGTTTCATTATTAGGTAAACAAGGATTAATGCTGGTTGGTCAACCGGGTACAGCCAAATCTATGTTATCAGAATTATTGGCAGCCGCCATCAGTGGTGATTCAAATTTGACCATCCAAGGTACGGCTGGTACTAGTGAAGATCATATCCGATATTCTTGGAATTATGCCTTATTGCTGGCCGAAGGACCAACCGAACGTGCATTAGTTGGTTCGCCAATTTATCAAGGTATGAAACAAGGTAAAATTGTTCGTTTTGAAGAGATAACTCGCTGTCCACCAGAAATTCAAGATATCCTTGTTTCAATTATGTCTGAAAAACAGATGATGATCCCCGAAATGGGAGCAAATGCAATTATTAGTGCTAAACCCGGTTTTAATATTATTGGCACTGCTAATTTACAAGATCGTGGTGTGCATGAAATGTCTGCTGCATTAAAGCGACGTTTTAACTTTGAAACTGTTAATCCAATAAATAATAAAGATTTTGAGATTGAATTGATACAAAGGCAACTTGAACAAGAATTAGGTGAATTAAAAACACAAATAGTTATTCCGGTTGATGTCATTGACTTACTTGTTACGGCTTTTCAAGAGTTAAGGCAAGGTCAAACTCAAGATGGCGCAAATATAAAAACACCTGATGCCGTGATGTCAACGGCCGAAGCGGTAAACATTGCCTATGCTTCAGCATTAGATGCTTATTATTTTAGCGATGGAACCTTAAATGCAGGACAAATCGCCAAACAGCTTATAGGTGTGGTTTTAAAAGATAATGCCGATGATATAAAACGAATCCAATTTTATATGGATAATGTTGTGCGTGAACGCGCAAAAAAATCCGAGACATGGCACAGTTTTTATCAAGTATCAAAAACGTTCTGGAAATAACGACTTAACATGACGCTTAACCATGAATTATTACCCGATAGGTTATCACAAGCATTAAATAAACTTGCTGCTTTGCAGCAAGAGCAGATCTATTTTGCCCCGATACGTCATCATAGCCCATCATGCAGTTTTGCGCTTAAAAAATTGATTGAGCAAACAAAACCAACGCATATATTGATTGAAGCGCCAGTGAGTTTTACGCCATTAATTGAACAACTGTTACATGATGATACACGTCCGCCCATTGCGATACTTTGTCAGACAGAAATTGACACAATACCGTTAGTAACAGAAAGTGAAGATGATAGTGTATCTAAACAATCTACCTGTTCGGTTTTTTACCCATTTTGTCATTACTCGCCAGAATGGGTGGCAATACAAATGGCAAAAGAGCAGCATGCCACACTACAATTCATTGATCTGCCTTGGGCTTTGCAATGTGATCAAGAAATCGCTGCTGATTTTGATAAAAGTCGCTCGCTACTTTCCGAAACTTATCTAAAACACAGCCAATACATTCAATATTTAATGAAAAAATTGCATTGTCGTGATCATGATGAAGTGTGGGAACATCTTTTTGAACTGAAAGATTATAATGATATCGCTGATTGGCAAAATTTCTTTATTGATACCTTTATTTGGTGTGCAATGGCAAGGCTTGATTATTCACCGTCTTCACTTGCCGCAGAGGGTTCAGTTCAGCGTGAACAGTATATGTTAACAGCGATAGGTCAATTAAAGAAATCTCAACCTGATGCAAAAATTGTGGTCGTAACAGGTGGTTTTCATACCTTACCTTTACTGGAAGGATTATGGCACGATCAGCTTGTGCTACCTAAAAAAGCAGAGATGACTCGATTTAATCACCAACAAAAAAGTAGTGATAAAGATCAAAATTGGCTAATTCGTTATAGCTTTGATCGCCTTGATTCCTTAAATGGTTATGCGTCAGGAATGCCTTCGCCCGCTTATTATCAAGCGGCATGGCAGTCAATGTTACTTTATGATAAATCAACCACCAATGGCAAATCTTGCATCGCATTTCGCCAATCTTTAACTGCTGATGTGCTTACCGATATTGTTGATAAATTACGACAACAAAACAGTGACAATATTATCGGTTTTATCCCATTTCGTTCTGCAATAGCACAATCAATGTTATTAGCCAACTTACGAGAACATCATGGACCAGGAAGATATGATCTGCTTGATGCGATTCAATCCTGCTTTATCAAAGAGAGTATCAATGATTCTCGTCATGAGTTTTGGTTAACCGTGCAAAATTGCTTATCGGGCAATTTGTTGGGTGAAATACCTAAAGGTATTGCACAACCTCCGTTAGTGAATGAAGTATATTTAACGCTAAAAAAATATCGATTTAAGTTAGATTATTCCAGTCCTAAACTTACGCATATCGATATTTATCGCAAATCACAGCATCGGCAACGTAGCCGTTATTTACATTTATTGGCTTTTTTACAAGTGGGTTTTGCCAATCGAATAGATGGTCCTGATTATATTCATGGTAAACGCTTATCGATTATGTTTGAAGATTGGCGTTATGCTTGGACCCCCATGGTCGAAGCGCGTTTAATTAAATTATCTGAACAGGGGACGCAGTTAGCGCAAATCGCAATAAAGCAATTACAATTAGCGACTGAACAGTTAGGGCAAAACAGTACTGGTTTTTCAAGTATTGTGGCAGTTGAACAGTTAATTCAAGGCGCTTTGATGGGGCTTGAATCTTGTTTTGCTTATTTATTAAATAATCTATCTAATTGTATTGAGAACGATAACGAACTGGACAATCTAATCAATTGTGGCCATCGCTTACTTTACTTATGGCAAGGGCAAAATTTTTTACAACTGAAAAATACCGCAACGTTACTGATATTATTAGTTAAAATAATTAAACAGAGTCTTTTCTTGTTAACCAAGTTAAAACAACCAGAGCAAGAACAGCAACAAAAAAATATCAAAATATTACTTTCATTTAGAGACTTACTAAATTATTTACCAGAGCAACTTAATGTTAAACAATTTAAACACGATTTTTATCATAATTTGCATCGTTTACAACCTGAGTTAGCTCAACTGCCATTAATCTGTGGTGCTATTGATAGTCTTAGCTACTTAGATGCGTACTTAAGCCAACAACAACTAGAAGATAAAATAAAAATTAACTTCAGTTTAAATACACCAAATGATCATGCAATTCACTATTTTATCGGTATTATGCAGTGTACCCCACAATTGATTATCCATTCGTCTTTTCTACTTAATAGCTTGGATCAACTAATGATTGATTGGTCACCTGAGCGATTTATTGAAATATTGCCTGATTTACGTTATGCCTTTTCTCAATTAAACCCAACACAGAATGCTTCGTTGGCTAGTCAGATTGCTAAAAAATATCATATTGCCGATGATGAATTAGATTTTTACCAATACAACTTTAGTGAAAAAGAGTTAAACAAAGCTCTTTCTTTAGAGCTATTTATAACCAAACATATTCAACAACAGCATTTGCAAACATGGTTTAAACAATAGGAATACGTATGACTCACGATAGTCACATCGATGATAAAGCTACCAATGAACAAATTAAACGTTGGCGTTTAATTTTAGGAAGTTATGCCGATGAAGATTTAGGTCAAATTAATTTTAATACGCATGATAAGCAAATCGATCAATCATTAGAGTATCTTTATCGACACGAATATCGTGCTCGAGGTTTATTGACCAATGAAAAAGCTGATTCAGAACTAAAAGCGGGTGATAAAAGTCGTTCTGTTTATAAAACGATAGATTGGTTAAAACTAACACGTAAATTGTTTCCTAAAAGTACCTTTGAGCGAATGCAAAATCAAGCGATAGAGCGTTATTGCTTGGAGGGAATTTTAGACGATCCGAAAGTCATACGAGATCTTGAACCTAGTGTAAACTCGGTACGATTATTGATGAATTTACGGGGTAAATTGAGTTATGACGTTCGCCAAGAAGTACGAATATTAATTAAAAAAGTGGTGGACGAAATTTTACGAAAGATTCAAACGAATTTTGTCAATGCGATCACAGGTAAAAAAAATCGATTTAGGCGCTCTTTAATCAAAAATAACCAGAACTTTGATTGGCGGGCAACAATCAATGCTAATCTAAGGCATTTTGATCAGAACAAACAAAAAATTATTATTGAAAAAGCAATTTTCAATTCACGAAAAATAAGACAATTACCTTGGGATATTATTTTATGTGTTGACCAAAGTGGATCGATGGATAGTTCAATTCTTTATTCAGCAATTTGTGCCGCTATCATCGCAAAACTACCGGCGGTTAATTTGCATTTGTTGGTGTTTGATACTCAAGTTGTCGATTTAACACATATAGCCGAAGATCCGGTTGAAGTGCTCATGACTGTACAATTAGGCGGTGGAACAGACATTGGTAAAGCACTTAATTATGCTGAACAAAAAATTAAAAACCCGAGCCGAACGGTGGTGGTGGTGGTGAGTGATTTTTATGAAGGCGCAAATGTAACGCATTTATATCGAACTGTTGCTCGTCTTAATGCTAATCGAGTAAAAATGCTGGGTTTAGCTGCTTTAGACTATCAAGCTAATGCTGTTTATGATATGCAAATATCACAAAAACTTGCTGATCGCGGTATGCTAATTGCCGCCTTAACTCCCGAGCATTTTGCTAACTGGCTTGCCGAGGTGATGCGATGAGTTGGCAACAAACCTACTTAAATTATGATCAAGAAGCGTTAGCACTTTATGCCAATATTGGTTTAATTCGCCGTGCACGTAAAGATATCGAAGCTGATAAAGTCCTATTGCAAGAAGAGCAACCCGATTTTCTTCTGTTTATGGTCGATGGTCAACAGGTGAAACTTACTGCGCAAGGAATTCAAAAAGCAACTTGCAGTTGCCCAGCAAGTGGACACTGCAAACATATTATTGCGGCCATTTTATGGTTACAACTTCAGCCCAATCATCAAACGGATAATAATGCAACATTATCGCAAAATTCAGCGACTGAACGGTCAGTGCCACCATTAAAAGATGCATTAAGCGAGCTACTGACAATCGATGCTGGCGCGCTACTTAAACAAGCAGGTAAAGCCAATGTGCGCCTTGCTTATCAATTGGTTTTTGAGTGGCAGCAACTGCCGCCATTAACCGTAGAAAATCAAAAAGGGCAATTACGTATTCAAATACCACAAAGTGACATGCCGATTATCTATATGACTGGGACCGGTTTTGCTGGTATGATTTCACAGCTACCCGAAAAACAGAAAACAGCTGTACATTTAGCGGTTATTGCGTACCTGTTTCAACAACATCACCAGCCATGGACTTGGCCAATCGAAAACAACTTAACGGATAAACCGATTGATCGGTTAAGCGTTGATGAAATAGCATTAATTAAGCAAGTTGAAGAACATATTTATACATTAATCACCCATGGATTATCCCATGTGAGTCAAAGCCAAGCGACACAATTACAGTTGCTTAATATGTCTGCTCGATCGCAAAATCTTGCCAGTTTAGCCGCAATGCTAAGACACCTTTGCCAACTTGTTGAACAACAAGCCAATCGACATTTTACCGTTGACGAACAAGACATACTGTTATTCTTAGCTCGCCTTAAAGCATATCTGGAAAAATTATCACATTATCAAGGTGAACAACTTACCACAGTACGTGGGGGGCAAAAACGTCATTACCAAAATGATGCTCAATTAATTGACTTGCTACCATTGGGAGCTTATTGGTGGCAAAGCAAAACCGGCGCAATTGGGGCGACCTTTTACTTTTGGGATCCAATAGCGCTACAATATTATGAGACAACCTTAGCCAGACCTAATAATTCAGATATCAACTTTAATCGACAAAGCCTATGGCAAAGTGCATCAATTTGGCAAGCGATGCCTTGTGACTTAATGAATAAAGCTTTTACCTTATATGAACCACGTTTATCGCATGATGGTAAATTATCAAGTCGTGGTTCACACATAAAATTACAACCAACAGGTTGGAATTTGCAGCAGTATCAGCAATTTCAACAACAAGTTGGCTTTGATAACTGGTCGTTACTAAGTCACTATTTACAAAATTACGATACTAATATTTCACTGTTCAACCAAGTACTCTTTATTCACGTTACCAAAGCACAAAAACCTTATTTGGACGAAATCAGACAATGCTTGGTGTGGTGTGTTAAAGATTCACAGAATAATGACCTACTATTACGCATCTTTTGGGATGGTAAACAAAAACAACGTATTGAATCACTTTATTTGCTACACGAAATAGAGTTGCAACCCTTAACCGTGTTAGTAAAATGTGTAAAAAATGATAATAATTTAGATCTTGAACCATTTGCACTATTTTATAAACAGCCACTAACCGATGATATCAATATTTTAAATCTGGATTTTGACAACGAATCGTTATACCAAATATCGAATAACAGCGATGACTATTGTAAACAACCCGAAATACTCTTTCAAAAACAACCTCAGCAGATTGTTTACCAACACGATCCAATTGTTATCTACATTATCAAGCCGACGCTCAATTTTTGTGAAACAATAACGAGTTCGGGACGACTTAAACTGAACAATGACGATAAAAAGCAATTAGCGCAATTGCAAAATCAATGCGACACCTTAGGATTAAACACATTAAGTCAAGTGTTGACAAAAATAGGCAATCACCCAAACATCGAAGTCGTTCATATTTTACAAGCCGTGTACCTATGCCATCTCATGCAGAATGCGCATTACCAATTACCCATTATGATTAGGAATGATGCTGAAGAAGAGTAAAAAAGTAGAATTAAATCGAACAAAAAGCAAATACTCATTTTGAAAAAGTATATTAAAGCTAGCTAGAAGATTACAGCAATAAAAGTTTTGTAAAAAGTTTAAGCAAATATACACGTTTCAATATAAAAATCTTGATTTACTTTTTTGCCAATCAACCCTTTTTTTACACTAAATTAAAATTGATTAAAATCAATATATTAGAAAAGTGTTAAAAAAAGGGTTTTTGAGTACAAAAATCTTGTTTGCCTTTTTATAAACAGGGTTTATAGTATACCGGTTTCTAGTTCAACACTGCATAAGTGGTTTAGAAAAACATGCATCCAAACAATTTACAAATTTCAATCAAATCGACATATTGACCATAACGCCTCCCGACAAATCATAGCCTAGCTATTACAGCAGAACGCAAATTGAAAATAGAAAGACTTGCGGTTGATCTAAGTTACAAAATTGGAAAATCGGTTTCATGGACAGCATTGGCAAATTATATATTAGATAATTATGCAAAAGATGCAGTGCAAGACATAATATACTCAAGTAATAATAAAATTAGATAATTAAAATGTTCCATTTTGGAACAAGGTTGAACTATTGTATATATTTCAACCTTACTAATAAATTCTGTAAGAATATAAGTAATGAAATTTAGTACGCATAATGGCGTTATGCTAAATTCTTGATTGTTAGCCGACTGCGTCGGCCAACATTTTACAAACTGCGACTTCAACATAACGCATTTCACATTATGCGCACTTTATTATATTGAAAATTTAAGCGTGCTATAACATTTCCAATTTCAATATCGTTTAATCCCCCAGCTCCAGACCTTGCGAGGTTATTTTTCCATGACTAATCGATTTTTCGGCTAGCTTTTTTCCGGCAATATCTAATGTCCGGTTTAGCATTTGACTTGATATCGTTGTATACTGTTTTTTAGCCGCTAAATATT